>NZ_LSKN01000225.1:0-16461 GCF_001557075.1 Methylobacterium sp. CCH7-A2 | reverse complement strand
CCTCGAAGATGACGTAGACGAAGGAGACGCCGAAGAAGGAGAAGCCGCGCACGACACGCGCCTTCGGCACCGTCAGCATCGAGGTCGTCAGCGGATAGGTGACCTGATCCTCGATCACCTGCGGCGCCTGGCCGGGATATTCGGTGTAGACGATGACCTGCACGTCGGAGAGATCGGGGATGGCGTCGAGTGGCAGCGTCTTGACCGCATAGATGCCCGCCGCGACCGCGAACGCCGTGGCGACGAAGACGAGGACGAGGTTGCGCGCCGACCGGGCGATCAGGCGGGCGATCATGGCTTGATCTCCGCAGGTTTTTGTTCTGCCGGCGCGCCGAGCCCGCTCAGAGCGGCCTTGAGGTTGCTTTCGGCGTCGATCAGGAAGTTGGCCGAGACGACGACGCGGTCGCCCTCCGAGACGCCGTCGCTGATCGCGACCATGCCGTCGCCGCGCTGGCCGAGCCTCACCTCGCGCGGCTCGAAGCGGCCCTCGCCGCGATCGAGGATAACGACGCGGCGCGTGCCGGTGTCGATCACGGCGCTGTCGGGCACGGCGAGGACGGGGCCAGCTTCTCCTGAGCCGATCTCGACATCGGCATACATGTTGGGCAGCAGCATGCCGGCGCGGTTGTCGATCTCGATGCGGACCTTGGTGGTGCGCGTCGCCTCCGCCACCTGCGGATAGATCAGGCCGACCTTGCCGGCGAACTCCGTGCCGGGCCGCCCGCGCAGACGGATGATGGCGGGCGCGCCGATGCGGATCGCGGCGAGATCACCCTCCGGAACATCGGCCAGCACCCAGATCATCGAGACGTCGGCGAGCCGGAACAAGCTGTCGCCCGACGCCATCCTCATGCCGTCGACGACATTGCGCTCCAGCACGATGCCGTCGCGCGGGGCCGACCAGACGATCGTCAGCGGCACTTTTCGGGTCCGCTCGATCTCGGCGACGATCTCCGGCTGCACGCCGAGATTCTCCAGCCGCTGGCGCGCGCCGCCTTCGGGCACGCCGCGCCCGGCCGCGTTGAGCTCGGCGACGAACTGCGCGCTCGCCGCCGTGATCTCGGGCGAATAGATCCGGACCAGCCGGTCGCCCTTGGCGACGCGGTCGCCGGTCGTGACGGCTGCGACCTCCTGGATGAAGGCGTCCGAGCGCGTCGCGACGACGGAGACGCGGCGCTCGTCGAGCTGAACCGTGCCGGGAACCCGGATCGACCGGCTTATCGCCTGACGGACGACGGGCTCGGAACGCACACCGCTGCGCTGGATGCGTCCGGGGGAGAGTTTGATGACCGTGTCGCCGGCCTCTTCGCCGGCATAGACCGGCAAATAGTCCATCCCCATCCAGTCCTTTTTGGGAACCGGCGAGGTGTCGGGCAGACCCATCGGATTTCGGTAGTAAAGCAGCTTCCGCTCGGCCTCGGTGGCTGCGGCGGGGCCGGCGGCGCTCTGCGCCGGTCTGGCCGCAGGCGGATCGAAGCTGATCTCCTCGCTGGCGCGGACGGGAAGGAAGTCGCGCCCGTCTTCGGTCTTGCGGGGTTCGGACGCATAGACCGGCTGCCCATCGGGATGGCGCCAATAGGCGATCGGCCCGGCGGCGGACGCTGGCTCGGCTTTGGGCGCGGCCGGCGATCTGGCCATGACGATCTGATGGAGCCGATCGAGGCCTGGCAGGACGAGCCCGCGCGTCCCGGCGACATACCCTCCCGCGCCCGCCGCCGTCACGGCGGCGAGAGCGAGGACCGCGAGCACGACCCGCTTCATGGCGTCGCCTTCAGGACGAGACGGCTTTCCAGCGTGCCGTCCTCGCCCTGCACCTTGGCCGCCAGCGACAACCGCCAGCCGCCCTCCATGGTGAGGTTTGTCCTGAAGCTGTAGCTGCCAGGCTCGGTCGCGGGCATCGGCTCCAGTTTCGAGGCCATCGTCGCCATGCCGTCGGGCTCCATGTCGATGCGGCTGGCGAAAATGACAGCGTCGGGCACCGCCTTGCCGCTGCGCCTGTCGACGAGCCGGACGGTGACGACGACGCCGTCGCCCTGTTTCAGCTCCTCTTGCGTGAGCTGGAACTCGTAGTCCTTGATGTCGGCGAAGGCCGGTAGCGTGGAGATGGCGAGCGGAAACGCGGCGACGAGCGCGCGCATGAAAGTCATGAAAGACATGGTGGACGTCCCGAATGAATCAGGCTGCCGCGCTCTGGCGCAGCTATCGCGCGGCCCTTAGGCCACGACTTGCCGACCGCGCGGACAATGCCGGGCGGCCGGAGCCGGCGCTGACGCGCCGGCGATGCCTCAGCTTCGGGGAGGTCTCGCGGGTGGCGCAAAGCCTTGGGATACGCGCTCGGCGTCGTCACCCGCGAGGCCGACGACAGCGATGGCGGGGCGCGGCAGCGTGACGGATTTGATAGCCCCGCCGGCAAAACATTTGGCGAGGCAGAAGGTCAGCGCCGGGCAGTTCGTCGCGCAGTCCTTGGGGTCATCCTGGTCCGACGGGCAGCACGGCATGCCGGCTTCCATGGTCTGCTCGACGCCGGCGGCGTCGCCCGCCATGCCGGCAGCCGCCGGGCTGACATAAGACGCGAGAACGCCGGCCGTCAGGAACAGGGCCAGGATCAGCGCATGCGTGAGGAGCCGGAGCTTCATCTGTATAGGATGCCATGTCCTTGCCGCCGGCAAAAGGCCGGCGGCATCAAGATCGTATTACCTTCGACATCCGTATTGCTCCAAGGCATGTGTTTGTTGAGCAGAGTTAAACGCGCTTTACAGCTTCGCTCTCCAAAATGACACGCCTGACCTCTTCAAACCGCGCCTCTGCATCCGACCAGTTTTGCACGAAATCAAATAACTCCCGCAGTGCGGGGGCGATTTCTCTGTACGCAGCTATCGCTGCAACCAGCGAGCCAAGTGAAAGACGTTCCTGCACGACCAAATAGCCGCCGATTGCGAAAAAGAAGAACGGCGTCAGGTTGGATGTGTAGTTATAGAGACCGCGTAGCCGCCCTTTCAAATCACTGATTTCTACCCTCAAGCGTTCGAGTGTAGCAATCTGATTCGCCTGCTGCCGTAGGGACGGCATGATCGATTTGTCGTCCACTGCAGTTTTGGGATTGGAACCTTTTGTTGTAAGAAGTCCTGTCAATGCGCGTGTTGCAAAGACCCTTTCCCGTATCTTCGAATTGAGTCGATGCTGGATCCGAGGCAGCAAGGTCATCTGAATGGGCAACATGATCAAAGCTGAAAAAGCAAGCGCCGGATTCTGTATAAATAGAAATGCGAGGCTCGTGAGCAGTGTTCCGCCATATATTAGCGGAACTACGAATATACTGGCGCCAAAGTATCCGATTGGCTCAACCTCTTGAACGGCGACAGCCGCTAGGGAAGCTTTTGCTTCAGGTGCGATTTCCTTCCTCGATCTGCGTACGATGTTCAGGCGAAGTCGCCGAACGAGCCGCTCGCTCGCTCGTCCTCTGATGCGTGTCGCTGCGAATTTGACGAGCCCGCTTGCTGTCAGGACGGCGAGATAACTTCCGCACAGCGCGATCAACAGTTCTAAGCGGGGCAGATGGAAGCCGAGAAAGGTCATTCCATCGTGAGTTTGAGGGCTGGCGAGGGCGTGATTGATGATGTGCTTGGGAATATCAAGAAGTAACCAAGCTGAGGGCAGCGTCATTAAGGACAACAAGACCAGCAGGATCTGGTAACGAGAAGTGGCTCTCGCGACGAAGAGGGCCAACCTCCATGGGTCGTGGGGGACTGACGCGTCACCGTTGCGGCCTGTGGGTGTATTGGCTGCCTCCGAACCGGAGGGCAATCTATCGCGGACCTCATTCGAAGCGGCGACTGGCCTGCTAATCACGGCAGCTAGCCTGGCGCGACGCCTTCGAACTGAGGATGCCCACCGAAAAAGCGCTATACCCCCCTGACCGATCGTCCAAACGGGAGCAACAATGAAAACGGCTACCGCTAATAAGGTCAGTCCCCAATGACCATGTGGATAATCAAGGCCAGCAATATTGTGGGTGATCTGATGCACATATTCGCTGATAACGAGTAGTGTATTCATGAAGGCATTCTATCAATTCGATCGTGCGATTTGCTGGACAAGCAATTTTTCAATGGAACGATGAATATACACCGAATTATCACTGCCTCACATATCCTCGCCAACACGCCGATAGAACGATAAATTTATGGTGAGCCACAGCCGGTCGATATAGCGCGAGTAAAGCCTCATTAGCGGTTGTGATTGGGCACATGGGATAGAGAATCAAGTCTGTCTTGGAGACAGCGGCAAGGGTCTCCGGGTCAGGCGCGGGGACTGCTCGTGTCGGGTCGGCACCTATTGCAATGTGACGTGTTGCCCCCCGATCCAAGAGAAAGGGAAATGGGTTCACAAAGTTCAAGTTCATTATTGTTTTAAACTCTATGCTGTTTGCGGCTTCGTATTCACGAATTGCCTTAACCGCTTCATCGGCAACCATCAACCAGCCAACCTGGAAATCAAGTTCCGAGTAAAGAGTGAAACCCGGAAGGAGATTATTGTCAGCCAAGAACTGGAACGTCTCGGGAAAGCGCGAGTAGACCTCCCGCATCTTCGCCGCCCGCTCGACGATCTCGGGGCGCTGTGTGACCTGTCCAAGCGCTTTGAGATCCGCGTTTGGAACGTCGACGAACTTACCCTGCACAACGAGCGCGCGCGCCGTGCGGTGGGCCACGTTTACAAAGGGCGGCAGCGCGGCTGCGCCTATCAGGGACAACACAAGGATCAGCGAAGCGCCGTTGAGGCGGTGTACGCCCAGCAGGATCGCGAGCAGAACGGGCCAGATAAGGATGAGCGCCTGCCCACCCGTGTTCTGCGTCTCAAAAAACAGGCCGGCAAGAATGGTGATGGCGAGCCAGAGACTGTTGCGGTCCAGTTTCCTTGCGAGAGTACCGGCATCCGGCGCGCCTCTTGTTTCTTGTCTGAATGGTGCATCTCCAACCTTGAACCAATAAAGCGCTACGGACAGCCCAGCGGCCGGTGCAAGGATGCCGAAGTGGAGCGAGCTGGCTTGTAGAAAGCGTGAGAGCAGATTGCCCTCGTTGAGACGCACGAGCAACCATATGTCGATCAGGTAGGCGCGAACGACGCCGAGCGTGGCGTCGAGCGCCACAAGCGCTAACAGGAAGGCGGCGCCGATTCCGAGGGCTACACGCATGCTCATCCGCCCGGCGACGAAAGCGAATGAGCAGAGCAAGCCGGCAGCAATAAAGCCCGTGATCTTCAAGAGAAATAACGCCAGGCACGTCCAAATGACGACAAGAAATATCAAGCGTTGATTCACTAGAAAAATCAGCCCACACGTTAAACTATATAGTAATATACTTGTATGTCTATTATATATTCCATATCCGTCAACGCTGGGGTAAGTTGAGTATTGCTCAACGTTCATCGGCAGAAGCTGAAAAAACAGGAACGGCAACAAGAGAGCAAAGGCCGTCGCTCTCGATCGCTGGCCGACATGCGCGAGGATGACAAACATTGGCGGCGCGCTGACGAGTAGAAGAGACCACTGCACCAGCAGCAGCGGTTGGGCGTTGCTAAAGGTCGTCAAGAGCGGCGCTACGAGCCAATAGGCGAGAGGACCGACTGGCGCAAAAAAATCGACCGAGGGAGTTTGACCGATCGCTACACGATGAGCTCCGTCGATATAGACGATCAGATCCCAATACATGGGTCCGACCGGGAGTTTTAGCGGTAGCATAAGTAAAATAATGACAATCAAGACGACAAAGAATAGAATTAATAAAGGCGAAAACATTCGCTGTTTCGCCCTTTTAAAGCTCTCAGTCCAAGCGGCAACGATCATGGTCTTCTGTCCTGGCATATTCAGCGATCGGACGGTCGTGAGACGTCTCGATCGTCAGATCCATCGCCGGCCGCCAAAACCACGTTGTGGCTTGGAGCAGATGCGCCGATGCGTCCGGAGAGACCGCTTAGCCTCATGAGCAGGCTGCCGCCGGAATGCGGGAGGCGAGGATGCCAGGGAATCGCGGCCCGATCGATTTCATGGAAGCCCTTCCCGCGATAGAGCCTGACAGCAGAGGCATTATCCGCCCAGACATGCAGGCTCACGCTGCCAAATCCTTCGGAGACGGCGTTATCGATGGCTTGCTCGATCAGTCGGGATGCGATCCCATACCGCCGATAGAGTGGGAAGACTGCAAGGCTGTTGAGGCAGTAACTGCCCCAGTCCTGAAGCGCAGTCCTGGGCCAGAGATGGACTTCTCGCGATGACAAATTCGATGGCGTCGTTTGGTCGGAGAGAAGCGAGGCTGGGAAGGCGTTCATCATGCCGACAACCGGGGCGTGAGCCCCAGACTGCACGACCGCGACCCAGCAATGCCGGTAAGAACATTCGCTATCGATCGATGAAATCATATGCTTGAAGACCTCGCCCGCGCTGACGCGAGGCTCAAGATCATCAAGAATGAACTGCAGGGTGTCGCCCGCAGCCTGAAGCATCAGCTCGACAAGCGTCACGCTGTCTTCGGGAAGCGCCGGCCTAACGACGATTTCCACAAGAGCCTCCGTGCTTTTTGGGCGGGTTGTTCAATGGCAAACCTGTCGATGTAACTGGTGGATGGGGGAATGCAGTGCGAGATGATCGCCACTCGACGGAATAATTCGTTGGGTCAGGCGCCAAGCGTCGGCGATGGTGGCGGGCTTTCTGCTCGAAACGTCACGAACTTATGCCCGATGAAATTCGCCGCGGCCCCTAGAGCGAGCGCTCCCGCGTGTGCAAACGCCTCCGGCATGAGCGTGACGCCGAGCGCGGGAAAGACCAAGTGCAGGAGAACGTGCGAGGCCAGGACCACGGTTGCCACGCCGACCACGTTAACGCCGAGGAACAAAGCGATTTGCGCACTGAGCGGTTGTGAGGATGTCGTAAAGACAAAGGCGCGATAAAGCACAAAGCCGACCACCATGCCGATCATGTAGGCTACGAAAACTGCCTCAAGAAATGGCATAATCAAAGAGAGCGGGAATCGCGCTAACCAGTTCACGACCGTTGCCGAACCACCGACCAGGATAAAGCGAGCAATCTGAGCAAGAAGTTCCATTCGTGGCCTTTTGATTGCTACTGCTCAGTTGGGGAGTGGACATTCATTGATCTATCGCAGCAACTAACAACACGATCTTAGTTTTCGTCAGCTTCATCGCGCCCAGTATGGGGGTAATCCGCGATGCAGCGCCCAGAAATACAGACAATTTTGATACGCTTATGCGTAGTCCCCAAGCAGTTTGCCTCGTAAAGTTCCGTTTTCCCTACAGCCGGGAGACGAGTGATTTTTGCGTTAGCGCAGGCGGCCTCCAGCAAGGCGCGCTGCAAATCACCATCGTCAGCTCGCGAAAGTGTTGGAAAAAGAACGATCAAGATAGCAAGAAACCGCGCCGGCATGATTTGCCCTCCGCTATTGATGTAAAGGAACTGTCTATTTTGTACGAGACAGCACCAAGACGAGAGCGAACAAACCTGAAAACACCACTGCGCCGACGAGCTAAAAGATATGCGGGTAACATTTTGGGCTATATCGACGAATAACGAGGTCACGCGATGCATGGTTCTCGGCGGGAGATTATTCATCGGTTATGCTGTCGTTCTGATAATCCAGGCCGCAGCATGATCACTGCTGCGGCCTGGCGTCTGATCGGCGCTTGACTCGCGCCTACTTGGTCTTCTGCAGCTTCGTCACCGTGATCTGGCCGTTGACCCGGTCGGCGTCGAACTTGATCTTGTCGCCTGCCTTCAGGCCCTTGAGCATGGCCGGCTCGCCGGCGCGGAAGACCATCGACATGGCGTCCATGTCGAGATTTTTGATCGGGCCGTGGTCGATGGTCAGCTTGCCTTGCGCCTCGTCGATCTTTTTGACGGTGCCGTTGACCTGCTGGGCGAGCGCCGGCAGCGAGACCGCCACAAATGCGACGGCGGAGATGATTCTCAGCATGGTGTGCTCCTTGTTGCGTAGGCATTATGCCTACTTGACGATGACCTTACCGGTCATTCCGGCTTCACGATGGCCAGGGATCAGGCAGGAGAAGTCAAACTCGCCCGCCTTGGTAAAAGCCCAGACAATCTCGCCGGTCTTCTTGGGCGCGAGGCGCTTGGCGTTCGGGTCATCGTGTTCCATGTCGGGGTTCTTCTGCATCTCTACCGCGTGCTTGAGGTTCTCCTCCAGCGTCGCCACGACGATCTCGTGATCGATCTCACCATTGTTGCGGAGGGCGAACTTGATCTGCTCACCGCGGCGAACTTCGATCCGATCCGGAATGAACAGCATCTTGCCATCACGCTCGCTCATCACGACCTGGACGAGCCGTGAAGGCTTTTTCGGGTCGCCAGGCTTGCCATAAGCGGTCTCATCGCCATGGCCGTGACCGGCGCCACCCGGCCCAGCGGAGGCAAGCCCCGTCGATGCGAGAAGCGCCAGAGCAGCCAGGGTCAGCTTTGGAAAATAAAACGTCATGCGGTCGCTCCAGGTTCGATTGTCGATGTCAATGGTTGGAATGTCCGCCGGGCTTAGCGCCGGGCAGCGGCTTGCCGTCCGCGCCGAGCCTGGGCTTGCGCGGATCCTTGACCTGCCAGGTGGCGAGATCGGGATTGACCTTCGGCCCCTCGACGCGAGGTGCTTCGGCCAACTTTTGGCCTTTGTACTCAAATGCGACCGTGCCCTCGGGGTTCTTGTAGTGGCCGGGATCCTTGTAATCGTTCTTGGCCAGCCCTTCACGCACCTTCACGACCGAGAACATGCCACCCATCTCGACGGGCCCGAACTGGGAGTAGCCAGTCATCATCGGCAGCGTGTTCTTCGGCAGGTCCATTTCCATGGAGCCCATCTCGCCCATGCCGTTCGAGCCCATCGGCATGTAGCCCGGCGCGGCCTTGCGGATGCGGCTGACCAGGTCCTTCTTGTTGACGCCGATATAGGTCTTCACCGAGTGACCCATCGCATTCATCGTATGGTGCGACTTGTGGCAGTGGATCGCCCAATCGCCGGGCTCGTCGGCGACGAAGTCGAAGGCGCGCATCTGGCCGACCGCGACGTCGATGGAGACCTCGTCCCAGGCGGTGGCCGGATCGACCCAGCCGCCGTCGGTGCAGGAGACCTTGAACTCGTAGCCATGCATGTGGATCGGGTGGTTGGTCATGGTCAGGTTGCCGAAGCGGATCCGGACCTTGTCGTTGAGGCCGACCACGAACGGGTCGATGCCCGGGAAGGCCCGGCTGTTCCAGCACCACATATTGAAGTCGAGCATGGTGTTGACCTTGGGCACATAGGCGCCCGGCTCGATGTCGAAGGCGTTGAGCAGGAAGACGAAGTCGCGGTCGACGCGGCGGAAGGCCGGGTCCTTCGGATGGACGACGAAGAAGCCCATCATCCCCATCGCCATCTGCACCATCTCGTCGGAATGGGGATGGTACATGTAGGTGCCCGAGCGCCTGAGGAGGAACTCGTAAACGAAGGTCTTGCCGGACGGGATATGCGGTTGATTCAGCCCGCCGACGCCGTCCATGCCATTGGGCAGGCGCTGGCCGTGCCAGTGAATCGTCGTGTTTTCGGGCAGCTTGTTAGTGACGTAGATGCGGACCTTGTCGCCCTCGACGGCCTCGATCGTCGGGCCGGGCGACTGGCCGTTATAGCCCCAGAGATAGGCGATCATGCCCGGCGCGATCTCGCGCTCGACCGGCTCGGCGACGAGATGGAACTCCTTCCAGTCGCCGTTCATCCGCCAGGGCAGGGTCCAGCCGTTCAGCGTCGCCACCGGCTGGTAGTCGGGGCCGGAGGTCGGCACCAGCGGGGCTTGCGTCGCCGCGCTCGTCATCGTCGGCGCTTCCGGCACGGAGGCGAAGGCGGTGCGGCCCGAGACCGCGGCAGCGCCCGCGATCACGAGCCCTGATGTTCCGATGAAACCCCTGCGGGACAGATCCGTCATGGCGTCTTGCTCCTCAAGTGTTCAATGGGCGGGCGCATCGCCGCCACCAGCGGCCGCGACGGCGGTGCCTCCGCCGCCGCCAACAGAGCCGCCGCCGATCAGCGCGTGCTTGAAGTCGGTGTGCGCGATCCAGGCGTCGCGGCGCGCATTGATGCCAGCAACATTGGACAGGATCCGAGCGCGCGCGTCGGTAATGAGCTGCGTCACGTCGATCAGCATGCCGTTGTACTGTAGCAGCGCCTCGTCCTGGATGATCTTACGCAGAGGCAGAACATTGTTGATGTACTGCCGGGCGATGTCATAGGTCCCGCGATAGCTGACATAGGCCTCGCGCGCCTCGGAACGAACGTTCACGGCCTTTTCGGCCAGACGGTTCGCAGCCTGCATGTAGGTCTGCTCGGCCAAAGCCACTTTGCTTTGCCCGAAATCGAAAATCGGGATCTCGATCTCGAGTTCAAGAGTGCGGCTGCGGCTCGTCTCGCGCTCGACATCTCCGTCGGGCAGGACGCTGCGGCCACGGTCGTAGGTTCGCCGGCCCAGCAGATCGATGTCGTTCACAAACCGGGTCGCCTGAGTGAGGCCCAGCGACTTGGCCAGCAGATTAAGTTCGCCCCGCGCGATCTGGATATCGACACGCTTGCGAAGCGCTTCGGCTTCGACCGCCTTGACCGATTGCAGGCGCGGCAGCGCGGGCAATGAGGCTGGCATGCGGAACTTAAGGTCGTCGCCCCAGAGGCCGAGCTGCCTGACCAGGCGTTCACGCTCCTGGCGCTGCTGGAGACGCGCCTGAGCAAGCTGGGCGCCGAGCTCGGCGTCGAAGGCGAACTCCCTTGCCTGATCGAGCTTGTTGATGCCGCCGGATTCGCCGAGGCGCTTGAAGAGCTGGGTCGCCGCATCGGTCGTTGACTTCGCCTGCTCGTAGAAGCCGACCTGGGCGTTCGCTGCGACGGAGCGATAATACTGCTTGCGCGTATCCGCGGCGAGTTTCAGGACTGCCTCCGCTGCGCGGAGTTGGGCGTTCTGGAAGCGGTCGCGGGCGACCTCGGCGCGCGCCGGCCAGGTCGCCAAGGCGAACAGGCTCCCGACGATCTGCCGCTCGATCTCGACCTCGAACCGGCCCGACAGCTTGGAGATGCCGAAGCGCGGGTTGGGCGGCAGGCTGGCCGCGACCATTTGAGCCTCGGCAATGCCAAGTTCGTTGAAGGCTGCCTGCAGACCGCGGTTGCTGAGAAGCGCGATCTGAACTGCGCTGTCAGCAGTCAATGGCTTCTTGAGAAGCTGATCGACGCGCGCCTTGGCGCTACCAGCCGCGGCATCGTCGGTGATCTTGACGACGTCCTTGTTCAGCTCGGTGTAAGCGATGGTCTGTGCAGTGCCGACGCCGCCGTCAGCCGAAAAGGTCGCGCAGCCGCCGAGTATAACGGCGACACCAGCGAGAAGCGTGAAGCGACGAATGGTAGCCGACGAAGTCTGGTCAGCGGATCGGAAGGCGGAAGTCATCGCAGTCACTGTTGAGGCCCTACTCTACGGTTCAGCTCGCGCCAATTCTTCGGCTCGGTCGGGCGCATCGAGACGAGGCCAGCGGTGACGCCCTGATAGCCAACTGCGGGAACGCGTGCGCCTGGATCTGCCGGCCGCGCCAGATGGACGGGAACGGGAGCGACTGAGCACGCGCCTAGCGCGAGCGCCAAGAGAGCGGAGAGAGAAAGTTTTACGGCCATCGCGATTCGTTCGACCCCAGAGCCTTCGATGCAGTTTGGTAGCAACGGCGGGAGGGTTGTGTCCGTTACAAATTGTATCAAAGCCGATCGCGCCCAGCCCGCGATACAGCGCTATATTGTCGTTCATCCGGCCTGCCGTTCGGTATGAAATGCCAACCTAAGCCGTTCGAAAGATGCTCGTGACAAACATTCAGACCACCCCCTTAGCTGATGACCATGGCCATGTGCTCGTTGTCGATGACGACCCACAGATTCGCCTGCTTGTGGCCCGCTTCCTGCAGCGCCACGGCTACAAGGTGACGGGTGCGCCTGACGGACGCGCCATGCTGGAAGTGTTGAGGCAGGCGGACATCGATCTCATCATTCTCGACCTGATGCTGCCGGGACGGTCCGGCTTCGATTTGTGCGGCGATGTGCGCGCGACGTCACAGGTGCCGATCGTCATGCTGACGGCTCGCAGCGAGGAAAGCGACCGCATCATTGGACTGGAAGCCGGCGCCGATGACTATGTCACCAAGCCGTTCAGCCCGCGGGAGCTTCTGGCGCGAGTCAGAGCGGTGCTGAGACGTTCGCGCTCAATGCGCAGAACTGGCGACGGCCGCGCCAGCGAGTGCGTCGTCTTCGACGGGTGGCGGATGGATTTGCGCCGGCGCGAACTGACCTCGCCATCGGGTACGCTGGTCGATCTATCCACCGGCGAGTTCGACCTGATGGTCGCCTTTATCGAGCACGCCAATCGGGTATTGTCGCGCGAGGCCTTGATGCAGTTCGCCAAGACCAGAAACAGCGATCCCTTCGACCGCGCGATCGATGTTCAGATCAGCCGCCTGCGGCGCAAGCTGGAGGCGGACGTCAATGGCGGCCAACTGATCAAGACGATCCGCGGCGCCGGTTACATGTTCACGCCTGCTGTTCAGGTGCTGGAGGGACAGCCGGCATGAGTCGCATGCTCCATAGGGGTTTTCGCGACACCGTGGCGGGGCGGGCCATCCTGATCTTGGTCGCGGCGCTGCTCGCCTTCCATCTCGTCGGCTACTGGGCCTACCGTGTCGGCGTCGAGAGCCTGGCAACGGCGCAGCGCGACCGGGGACTGGCCGAGCGGATCGTCTCGATCAAGCGTGCCATCGCCGGCATCCCCCACGAGCCGGAACGAGACCGCGCCGCTCATGACCTGTCGAGCGCGAGCCTTGAGGTGCACTGGAGCAAGGTCAGCCTGGTCCTTGGCACCGCCCCCACCACCGATCGCACGGCCGCGATGGAAGCCAAGCTCAAGGAGCTCGTGCCGGATCTGGCCTCGGAATCCTTTCGTCTCGGCTTCGCCGATGACGGCGCGCTCGGCTCCGGCGAGGCCGACGCCTACCGGCACATGATGCTGGTTTCCGTGCGGCTCGACGACGGCTCCTGGGTGAACTTCTCCTCGACGACGCTGGGTGCGGCCCAGCATGCCGACTGGAGCGTGCTGGCGGTGACGATCTGCTTTGGCGTCGCCATCGTCGTCGTCGCCGTCCTGTTGCTGCGCTGGGCGACGCGGCCGCTTCGCGATCTCGCGGTGGCCGCCGAGCGCTTCAGCCTGGACCAGACGCCGCAGCCGCTGGACGAGACCGGCCCGGCCGAAGTCCGCCGCGCCGCGCGCGCCTTCAACACGATGCGCGAGCGCATCCAGCGCCTCGTCTCCGAGCGCATGCAGGCGCTGGCGGCCGTCTCGCATGATCTGCGTACGCCGATCACGCGGCTGCGCCTGCGCTCCGAACTGATGGAGGACGAGGCGACGCGCGACGTCGTCGACGCCGACCTCGCCGAGATGGAGGGCATGATCGATTCGACGCTGGAGTTCCTGCGCGGCGGCGTCTCTAGCGAGGCGATCAGGCCGATCGACATCGTCTCGGTGATCGAGACCATCGTCGACGACCATGCCGATCAGGGGCGGGCGGTCAGCCTGAGCGGAACCGGGCATGGCCGTGTGCTCGGCCGGCTGCTTGCGCTCAAGCGCGCCTTCTGGAACGTCGTTGGAAACGCGGTGAAGTACGGCAGCCATGTCACCGTTATGGTTGACGAGACGCCAGCAGGGTTCGCGATCACCGTCGAAGACGATGGTCCCGGCATACCCGACGGCGATATGGAACGCGTCTTCCAACCCTTCGTCCGCCTCGAGGAATCGCGCGGACGCGAGACCGGCGGCTCCGGCCTCGGCCTGACCATTGCGCGCGCCGTCGTCCTCGCACATGGCGGCGAGATCGCGCTAGCCAACCGTCCAGAAGGCGGTCTTCGGGTGACTATCACCCTGCCTCGTCTCGCCCAGCCAGAGCAGCAACTGGCGCAGGTCATCGCCGACGATCCGGTTTTGCCGCATGGGCCGACCGTGCCTACGGCATCCCACCCTGCCTCGACATAGAAATTCTTGTTGATCTGGAGATTATGATGAAGCCTACGTCGGTCTTTCTTCTCGCCTTCCTGCTGCCGGCTCTCCCGGCGAGCGCCCAGGAGATCAAGGTCCATCTCAGCCCAACCTGCGGCTGCTGCAAAGCGTGGGTCCGACATCTCGAGCAGGCCGGCTTCACGCCGCGCGTCATGGAAAGCAGTGATATGGCTGCTATCAAGCGCGCTACGGGTGTCCCGGAGAAAGTCCAGTCCTGCCACACCGCCGTCATCGAGGGTTACTTCGTCGAAGGTCATGTACCGGCCTCAGACATCCGCAAGTTGTTGAAAGACAGGCCGGCAGCTCTTGGCCTTGCCGTTCCCGACATGCCTGTTGGATCGCCCGGAATGGAGGTTCCTGGCGTCACGCCGGATAAATTCGAGACCTTGCTCGTTGGCGCTGGGGGGCAGACTGTCGTTTACGGCAAGCATTAGCAGCCGATCGATTGCTTACCTGGTAAGATTTGGATGTCTGCGATCTGGCGAATCGCGCGAGGGCTCGCTTTTGCTTGGAAATGGTGAGATTTTTTGTTGAACAGGCACTTTTTGTCTTAGTTGCCTGCGCTCAATCGCCTGCCCGCCCGCTAACTCCCTGGCGATCCGCTCTTTCGCATGGCTCAAAATCGATTGACGCAATGCAGGATTGCGAACGGCCTTGGCGAGGGCGCGCTCGATCGCAACAAGCTGCGACCGAGCCGCTTTGACGGCTTCGTCGCCTGCCATCTGTCTTGCATCACCCGTTCGGAATGCCTCCGAGCGAGCCTGCCATCGATCGCGCTGAGGGTTTCGTGTGCTGCCATCCTTTAGGGCGGCACAATCTATCGTGACGGTTGGGCGCTTCGTCGAATGGTTCTGTGCATTCTCGGGCATCGCCGTGGCTGGTTCTTTCGCAGTGTTCCAGCTTCGTGGCGCGCCAGCCTCCGGGCGATCTCCTCGGGTCTCGAACCTTTCTTCACGACTTTCCGGAGGGATGACCGTTACATCGATCGGCCGCCTTGTCTCAATGCCGTCGATGGTCACCGTCTCAGATGCACCAGCCTCGCGCGTCTGTGGACTTTGCGCCGCCTTGGTCGAACCCGTCTCTGGTTTGGCTCGAAACGCCAGCGCGGCCCGATCGACGGGATCGGGCTCATAGCCTCGAACCGAAAGCCCGCGAACTGAAGCTTCGAGCCAGGCCGTCCGACGAAACTCTTCCGATCCGCGAAGCTCGACTTCTTTCCATCCTCGATGCTGCGCGACCGAGACCATGTCTCGAACGACATTGGCGTCTTCGAGCCGCGTCGCCATGCGATCGGTCGAGACCTTGAACGCAAGGTACTCCCCTTTCGAGTCGGCGTAGACCTTCGCCTCGTCACCCGAGCCGACTTCCGCGACATAATATTTCCGGCGCAGCCGCTCCGGCATTCCGCTTTCAGGCTGGCGCCCAGCCGTACCGGCAAGATCGAACTCAGCCTGACCGGATTGTCTTTCGCCCTGCGGTGCGCTTGAAGCGCCTCGCGGTGACGATCTGCCAGCGCCCGCATCCCTCTCTCTGCCGCGTTCAATCGTGAACTCGCTCTGATCCTGACGCTCACCTTGCACGGCGCATCTCCTTCACCGATCCGCCTGTCTCCTTGGCCGGGATGATCGCCGCGTCGATGACCTGCGAGCACCAATCCTTGAGCTCATCCTCGGACAGGCCTTCCAGATCGACCGGGACGTCGCCAAAGTCGAAGGTCGCATCGTCCGGGATCAGCGACGGATCGGCGATCTCCTCATCCGTCATCGGCCGGGTCCGGAACGTCGCCTGCAACTCGGCAACCGCCGATTTGAGCTCGATGATCTCGCTCGCCAGCAGCATGTTCGAGGGCCCGCGGTTGGGTGCGATCACCGGCGGCGCTTTCAGTCGCGGGGTGAAGGCGGCGTCCTCGTAATAGATGATCTTGTCGCAGATGATCGGCGGCACGCTGGCCGCCAGGATGAACGCCTTGGACGACAGGATCAGCTTGAGCTCCTGCGGCAGCATCAGCGCGCGACGCTGATCCGACACGGATTCGCTGCGCTTTCCCGACGATAGCCCCCACGGTCGCGAGCGACTCTTCGCCTGGACCGTATCGTAGCCGATCCGCTCCGACAGTTCGTTGGCGACGTCCTGCTCTTTCGGCGCAAACACGACTTCGATCGCATGGTTAGTCATAATCGTCTTGGCGAGATCGGGGCCATAGATCGCCCGAAGCTGCGCCGGGCTCTGGATGATGGTGAGCAGGCGAATGCCGTAGCCGGCGACAAAGGCGACGGATTTGGCGAGCACGCCGACATGGCTGCGGATTCCGATTCCGACCGGCCATCATTCCGATAATTGACCGGCCGGGATTCC
>NZ_LSKN01000224.1:0-257 GCF_001557075.1 Methylobacterium sp. CCH7-A2 | reverse complement strand
GGCACTGCTCGGGCTTGAGCCGGTAGAGCAGCGACAGGATCATCGTGTTGATCGCGACCGACTTGCCCGAGCCGGTGGTGCCCGCGACCAAGAGATGGGGCATCTTGGCGAGATCGACGATCACCGGCTCGCCGCCGATGGTCTTGCCCAGCCCCAAGGCGAGCTTGTGCTTGGAGCTCTCGAAATCCTGGCTCGCCAGAAGCTCGCGCAGATAGACCGTCTCGCGCTTGGCGTTGGGCAGTTCGATGCCGATCGCG
>NZ_LSKN01000223.1:0-18111 GCF_001557075.1 Methylobacterium sp. CCH7-A2 | reverse complement strand
TGGAAAACAGCGCCAGATCACCGCTTATCTGCAGCGAGATTGAGTCAGACCCAAAGTTCGACGCCGATCCCCCGCCTTACGGGGTCAAACTTGCACGCCGAAACACAGTCACGACGGCGGCGGCATACCGGAGCACCGTCTGGACCTGGGATTCGGCCTCGCTTTTGGGCGCCATGATCGCCTGCTCTTCGCGAGCCTGGGCGAGTTCGACGGCTTCATCCGCTTCGATGCCGGCAGCGGTGGTGAGCTCGCCGCCGCCGCTGGACGGCAGGCATGCGAGGACGAAATCCCTGGTCTTCTCGCACCAGACGCGGACCATGACGGGGATCGAGGCGAGAGCGGCGGCGAGGGCTGCTAGAAACTTTTTCATGGTGACCTCCTGTGAGGCCCCCATGATTCAGCGTGACGTAGCAAGCCACAAATCGCGTGACGTCACAGGCCAAGGCGGCGTCGAAGTTCGGGCGGCAGCTGTCCGCGATGCGTGTGCAGTATCGAAAGACCGTAGGCGGCTTGCTCAACAGTTAGACTAGACTGCTCCGCAAGATAGTGTCCCGAAATCGTCGTCGAGCGGCCCCAGCCTTCGCTGTTCTGATGCTGGGCACGGTCCGCATCAATGACTGATAGCCAGCGGCAAGCTTCGTGGACCGCATCGCGGATTTGAGGATCGGCGGCCCGTGCCATCGCCTGCGGCTTTGCGGGCCTCGACGTGCGGTCGGCGGCCCGCGCCAGGGTTGCCGCGGCTTTTTTGACGATCCGCTCGGCGTCGTCCAAATCCATGCCCTCGCCGTGCGCAGCCAAGGCGATCGCGCGCGCTTGATCTTCCGGCTGCAGCAGCCAGATCCGCTTTTCGACGAGCGCTCGAAGCTCGGCCTTCACCCGCGCCGGGCGCTCGTTAGCCGCCTTCGCTTTCTCAGCGGCCCGAGCAGCGTCGCGCTGACGCTTCTCTTCAAAGACGCGGTCCCAATAAGCTCGCTTCTCGGCTCTCTCTCGATCGCGCTTTGCACGCCACGCCGGCATAGCGGCGCGGATCTCCGAAACTGCGAGTGCGGCGAGTTCGTCGTCGCAGGACTTGTAGAACACCGGCCAGGCGTAGCTGCCATCGAAGCCAACCGCAGCGAGCAATTCGGGAAACGCTTTCCACGCGTCGTAGAACTCTCGCGTCCCGCCCGCGCGCAGGACGCCTGGCTTCATGTGATCGGGCGCCCAACCGTCCATTCCGAACACCGCCATGTTCGCCTCCTCCGAATTCGACTGGCCCATTTTAGCACCGCTCAAGCGTATGCAAGCGGGCATGAAAAGAATTGATGGATGCCAGGTCGATCATTCTCGCAGGCCGTTGCCACTCCGTTCTTTCTTTCGCTCTGAGCGGACCCAAGTTTGGGAACCTAAGGGGTCTTAGATACACAACAGATCCTGATGGCATGGCGTCAACTCTGACCGCCTGATCGCTTTTAGCCTGTCGGTTCAAAAATGAATCGCTAGATTCACTGGGTCACTCGAACCCAGGAGGCCCACGTGGCCGAAATCCTCACCTTCAAGAAGACCTCGCCACCCACGACGTCACGCCAGGCTTTCATCGAGTCCCTGTTGGCGCTCGGCGCCGGCGGCAGCGACATGACGCTCGACGTCGTCATCACCAAGGCCCGCGAGACCGCCTGGCGCGAGGCGGTCCAAATCGCTGACAATTGCAGCCATTACGGCTGGTGCAGCGTCGAAGGCGAGCATTTTCCGCTCGTCGACACGCTCGACGAGGGCGCCCGCGAGGACGCAGCCGCCGCAGCTGCGCTGGTCGTCGCCTGCGACCTGATCCTCGCCAAGTGGACCTCGCTGAGGCCGTCCTCATGAGCGCCCTTCCGGAAACCGCCCTGGACTTCGACGAGGTCATGTCCGCTCTCCGAGATGCCGTCGCCGCCGCGGGGAGCCAGCGCGCCGCCGCCGACCGCATGGGCGTCAGCCAGGCGTACCTTGCGGACGTCCTCCACGGGCGCCGGGCGATCGGTGGCCGCGTCCTGGAGGCCCTGGGCCTGGAGCGCGTCACCCTCATCGTCCCCCGCCAGGAATCCCGCTCATGAGTCACTGGTCCATGCCTCTCTCCCCGCCCCGTCACTACGATGGTCACCGCCTCCCGCTGCGGCTGGAGATCCAGCCGACGGACGTTGGCCCGATCGCCGTCGTCGTCGACGAGGATCACCGCGACGTCGAGATCCCGAACGCCAGCTTCGACGACCTGCGCGCGTACGTTGCCGCCGCGAATGAAGGGCTGCCGCACACTGTCGGGCATCGCCTGGTCTCCTGGAGCCCCTGCGATGCCATGCCGTGGCACCTCGCGACGGCCTTCGAGTGCCTCGCGGTCGGGGTTTATCGCCACTGGATCACCCCCGCGATCCGCGAGGAGCTCAAGACCAGGATCTGCTGGACGGACCGCGACGGGCACCCACACCCCGTCCACGTCGATCGGTGGCTCCGCTGGCGCGCCGCCGAGGACGAGGCTCTGGTCGCCAAAGGTCTTCGGGCTGTTCCAGCGCCTCCGTTCAAGGCCGTCTCGAAGGCCTTCCGGGGCTACCTCGGGCCTTCCGGCAACCAGATCAGATAAGTATAAACTCAAGTATATCCGCAGCGTTAACCAAACTGCGGAATGCCTCTTGCGGTTAACCAATCTCAAGATTGCGCTTGCCACAGCACAGCGAACCGCTCACCCTTCAGTCAGTCAGGAGTTGCTTTATGTCCTTCAATGTATCGTCCATCGAAACCGTCACCCCGCCCGCCGATCGGCTAGCTTGGCTCCGCGCCGAGCAGAAGCGTCTGAAGCGTGAGGAGGACGCCGTCCGCGCCGGCCTCCTGGCCGACCGCGAGTCCCGGGTTGGCGCCACGCACTACGCCATCGTCTCCGACCGCCAGCGGACCACGACGGACTGGCAGGGTCTCGCCAAGTCCTTCTCGCCGACCGAGGCGCAGATCCAGGCGTACACGTCGACGAGCGATTACCAGCAAATCGACCTCGTCGACGTGCCGGATGTCTGGGACGTCCTGCGGCTCCTGGATCGCCACCTGATCGTCCTGGATTCCGAGACGACGGGTTTCTCTCCGATCCACGACCGCATCGTGAGTCTTGCCGCTCTGCCCGGTCTGCTGGTCGGCGGCGAGTTCCTCCCGGGCAACTCGGCACGCTGGGTCTTCAATCCCGGCAAGCCGTGCCACCCGTCCGCAACGGCGGTCCACGGCATGTCCGATGAGTACCTCGCCAGCCTGCCGGCGATCACCCCCGAGGATGGCCGCGCTATCGCTGGCGTCCTCTCGGATTGCGTGATCGTGGCGCATAACGCCCCATTCGACATTGGCTTCGTCGACGCAGCCCTCGATCGCCTCGGCGTCAAGCGGCCCGACGTTCCGGTCATCGACACCCGCATCCTCAGCAAGGTCATCTGGCCGGGCGAGAAGGCGACCCTCGACGCGATGAGCGAGCGCCTGGGCGTGGATCGCTCCGAGCGTGCCGACGGCATCCATGACGCCCTGGGGGACTGCACCCTCCTCGCTCGCTGCCTGCCGGCGATCCAGGTTCTCTTGCAGGAGCGCGCCGGTGACCCCCTCTGAAACCCGCGAGAAGCGCGCTCGCCGCAGGGAGCCGTCTTCGGTCAACGACCTTTGCTACCAGCGTCCGGACCCCGTCAAAGTGGCCAAGATCTTTGATAGCCCGGCATACGGTCGTGCGGCGGCATTCGAGCGCTGGTCGTGGCTCTCGCACGGTGCTGTCGAAAAGATCGCGCAAGAAGGCCGCGAGATCCTCCGAGGCAAGGCGGGCGGTCCAATTCAAAGGGGGCCTCGACGCCGCACGACGCCAGAGCAGGAAGAGGCCGCGATCGCGAAAGTCTTCGAGCTCGGCGGCGTGGGCAGGGCATCGAAAGCGACCGGTCTCACGTACACCTTCATCCTGACGCTTCTCCGGGAGCGCGGAATCACCGACTACCCGAAGGTACCCGGTTCCGAACGTGGTCGCCTGGCCGCCGAGGGGCGCGCCCGCAAGGCAGCCGCGATCTTCGAAGGCAAGCCGTACGACCGGTACGCGAACGTCGTGAAGCTCGTCGTCGCCCCGCGGGCCGACCGCAAGGTGCCGCCCGACGAGACGATCATCGCGGACAGCCAGAAGGGCCTGTCGACCAAGGAAATGGCTGCCGCCTATGGCGTCACCTACCCGACCGTCTACGCGACCCTCCTACGCCTCAAGCTGCCGACGTCTCACCGTAAGCCCAAGCCGCTGCCGAGTCTCAAGGGAGAACCCGCCGATATGTCCAAGAAGGAATGGTGGAAGGTCGCCCCCACCAACAAGCCGGTCGTCGAGCCGGTGGAGGCGATCGAGACGCCCCCGGAGCCGGCCCATGCCGATCCGATTCCCAAACCTGTCGCCGAGGAGCCCGCCGTCATGTCCGATCCTGTACCCGCCACGGCCCATGAGGCACCACGGCTTCAGCCGGGCGAACTCAAGCCCGGCTCGAACACCGGCAGCGCCATCCATCTGGACGACGACCTCAAGCGTCTCCTGCTGATCGCTCGACTGATGTCTGCCATCGACCTCGACGCCGATAGCGCTGCTGCGATCGTGCACGCCGACCGGAGAGCCGCATGACCGCCGCCGAAACCCGAGAGAAGCTGCGAGTCCTCTATAACGAGGCCAAAGCCGCTGGCCTCGCCAAGACCGTCTTCGAGATCGACGCGATGCTCGGCCTCGTCTCGGCTCGGGCGATCGAGAAACTCGAAGCGGCCCTTGTGGACCCGGGCCTTCAGCGCCAGCACGAGAACATCGTGGAATCCCTCGACGCCGAGCCGGCCCCTCCGAAGCCGCCGGTCGCCCCGCCGATGCGGAAGCCCATTCCCGCAGCAGGCGCCCCGCCAGCGGCCAGGAAGACGCCCCCGAGCGCCCCGCGGCGGGTGACCGGGCCGGATGCGATGGACGCCGAGATTCCCTTCTAGATGCCCCGGACCTGCCTGCGGCGGCTCCGCAAGAGCCGTCTCGGGGAGAGCCAAGCCTGGCTTTCAGAACCCCCTGTTGCGTGGAGTACCTATGGACGACGACAATTTCCCGGATGGGACGAGCTTAGAATTCTCGTTCAGCATGAACTACAGCTACATCGTGCCGTTGTCTGAACTCGACGAGCCCGACGAACTCGCGCGCATGATCGCCGAGGATTACGTGCGGCTCGACGAGCGGAACGGCCTGGCCATCCTGACCCGCAAGGGCTGGGGATGGTGTCGCTACGAGCACTCCCGAAACCGCGACGGGGGCGACACGTTCCTCGGGACGGTGCCGCTCTACATGTCCAAGGCCGACCTAGCGGAGCGCCTGAAATGGCCGGTGGAGCAGGTCGAGGCCGAATGCGCGGATCGCTTCGCCCCGGCTCTCAACTCGGTAGGCTACGTCGACTACAATCACGTCGCAGAGATCATCGGGCTCCCCGACGCAAGCTTCGCGCCGACCTGCGTCTACCCCCGCCCGGCCTCGCCCGAGCCATACATGAATGTCGTCGGCGGCTGGCTCTATGTCCCGCACGTGCGGCAGTTGTTCCAGCAGCATGATCTGGAGATCGAACTGACGGTTGCCGACCTGGGAGACAGGCTCGATGGAACGGACGAGCCCGCCGATGTTCGCGAGCAGCTCCGTAAACACGGCCACTGCTACGTGTCATGGGGAGTCGTCTACGGCCCGCGCGGGCACATCGCGTACGTCGAGCTCGACGACGACGGGACTCCGCACATGCCCTGGTCGATCGCGGAGTCGATCCTCCGGGAACACGCCGGCGTCGAGACGCTGACCTTCGAGATGCTGAAAGCGGCTGCGAAAGACGGCTGCGACAGACTCTAGGAATCCAGCCCTAAAAATTCGCATTTTTACGCAGCAGGGCCGGTTTCTGATCGCTTTTACGCAGCGATGACGATTTTTACGCGGTTGCGAATAATTTTACTCGCACCCCCCTTGCATGTCGCTAAAATGCGAGTATATTTACTCACATGAGGCAGCCAGGAAGGCGACCTCGCAACCCGCCCCAGGAGGCACCGATGCACTACATGCTGAAGACGAACGAGCAGGCGATCGAGGCTCTCAAGATCTGGGCCGTCCAGCACAAGGAGATCTCGGGCGAGCCCCACAGCCGCTGGATCAACGCCGCCGACCTCATGGAATACTACCTCGACGTCGGAGCCTACGTGGCCTCCCCCGAGATCGATCGGGTTGCCGTTTTCGCCGTCATCCATCCCTGGCTCCGCGCCATGGTCGCCGCCGAGCAGGTTTCCCTCGCTGCCTGATTACCTTCAACCCATCACCGCCCAGGAGGCACATCATGAACAACGCCATCGTCGATAAGCTCGAAACCCTCGTTTCCAAGGCCACGAACGCCGGTAACGCCCAGCTGCTCAACCGCTACCTCGACGCCGCCATCGACGACAACCGCTGCGCCGTCATCCGCTCCGGCAGCCAATGGGCTGTCACTACGAACGGCTTCCTTCTCTATGAGGGCGATTTCACCACGATCCGCTCGAAGACCGTGGCGATCATCGAGGACCATCTCAACACTATGCAGAGCCTGATCCCGGTGCCGGTGAAGACCGAGATCACGGACGCCGACGTCGAGGCCGCGCTCCAGAACGCCGGTCGCTTCTACATGTACGTGCTCGAAGATGTCGACGATGGCGAGATCAAGATCGAGTACAGCCCGGTACAGATCAACACCGAGTGGGCCTCGAACTGGATCGAGGTCAACGAGGTCGAGAACCACGAAGCCGGTCGTGCCGCCCGCGCCGCGAACCCCCGGGCCGCGATGAGAGCCCTGCTCTCCCGCCGCACCTGATCACCACCACGGACTGCCGGGGCACCTCGCCCTGGCCATCCTGTGAGCCCGTTTCCGCCGAGTGACTGCGGCGAGTGCCCTGGCAGGCCAGAAACGGGTTCACAAGATGGCCACCGGTCATCCCAACTGCCTAGGAGGGCATCATGATCGACACGAATGATCCAGCCGAGATGAGATTCGTCGCCAATTATCTGCGGCGCCTTAAGGGGCAGATCTGCACCCCCTCGGGTTTCCCGAAAGACTACATGGATTTCATCCGCGAGCAGCGCCTCGCGGTCTTCAAACAGTGGCCCTCGGGTCACTGGTCGATCACTGATAGCGGTCACGATTTTCTCGCAGAGAACTCCTGAGGAGGGCATCATGAAGACCATGTATTTCGAGGTCGCTTGCGAAGGCCGCGTCGTCTACGTCGCCCTTGCGACGACCGCCCAGGCCAAGGTCAAGGCTGCCGGTGCCAAGGCGCTGAAGGAGCGCGGCTGGGGGGCCGTCGAGGCCGCCGACCTGACGATCCGGACGCCCCGCGGCATGAGCGTCCGAGCCCTGGCGACGCGGTGGACCGAGCATTTCCTGGACCTAGACGAGACGATCGACATCCTGCTCCGCGAAGACGACGAGTGCGATCCGGAGGACCGGCCCCCGATGCTCTCTCCGCGCCGTCTCCGCGCCGAGATTCCTGGCTGGCCGGAGACGATGTGGGGCGAGGTCGAGGGCGAGTGGACCCATACGATGAGGCTCCTCGGCAAGGGCACGCCCGAGCGCCGGGCCTTCGAGTCGGCATTCGACAAGATCACCAGCAGGCGCATCTCCAGCCGCGCCTACGCCCGGCTACCTGAAATCGCCCGAAAGATGCTCCGCGAGAACGAGCCCGATCTGGTGACTGCGATACTCTGCGGACGCTATTGGGTCCATCCGAACTCGGTGCGGAACGTCGTACACGTAGAGTCCCGTCGATGACCGAGCGTATCTGGACGCCCGATTCCGTCGCCTTTGTCGCCACGGTTCTCTACGGGGAGCGCTGGCAGAGCGCACTGGCCGCGGACATCGCTGCGGCCCTTGGGAAGCCGTTCCGGCAAAATAGGATCTCGCAATGGTACGTCGAGAAGGGCTCTCGCCCGATTCCGACCAGCCTCCAGCCCACGATCACGGCGGTCTTCCGACGGCGCCTCGACAGCACGTCGGTAGACAGGGGTAAGGCCGCGGCGATGATCGCAGACCACTAAGAAGAAAGGCCCTCGGATCGCTCCGGGGGCCTTCTTGCATCTTCCCGCCAGCATAAGTGGCGATGCGTCCCGACGTAGCTACCGTAGTCGGAAAGATAGGTCTGCCCCGCTTTTGCAGCGGATACTCATAAGATGGCGATTCGGTCGGCGAGGATCAAGCTACCTTTCTCGCCGCCTTCTTCGCCCGCGTCGCCGCTTCCTTCTCCAACCGGATGGCCCGCATCGCTCCCCTGAGCGTCTCCAGGTCTCCTAGCTCAGACTCGGCCGTCGCTCGGTCGAGCAGGCCCCTCCACGCGTCCAGGATCACCTGCTTCTGCTGAAGGCGCCTCGCCTTCGAGTAGCTGCCCTCGGTGACGTCGTCGCTGGTATGGCCCTCAGAGTGGTCCAGGACGAGCTTCAGGTCACCGAGCGGGATGCCGAGGACATCCTGCCCGTGCGTCGTCAGCCCGCGCCGGACGTCATGCGGCGACGCCACGATCCCTGGCAGGTACGCCAGCGCGTGCGAAAGCGAATCGGCATTCACGTGAGAGACGTCGTCGCCAACGCGTCGTGGCCGCACCTGTTGGAACAGCCATGGCGATTCGGTTTCAGCCTTAAGCCGCCTCCGGACCATGTCGGCAACCTGGCCGCTCAGGGGTAGGTCGTGGCTCTTGCGGCTTCCCAGGCGTCTCGCCGTCTTCCGGTGAGCGGGCGGGATACGCCAGACCAACGTCCCGTCCTCCTCGATGAAGTCAGCACGACGCGCCGCGACGACCGTTCGACGCCGCTGGGCGGTGTAGACCAGCAAAGCGATAGCGTCGGCGATCACCGGCTCCAGAACGCCCGAGCCCGCGATCGCGAGCAGGCGACCGAGCTCTGCGACGGGCGGCACGTAGGTGCCCTGCCCGGTCTCTTCTTCCTTCGTCGACCGCTCCGGCGCCCGGAGCAGGCTCATGTCGGGACCGAGGACGCCCGAGCGCAGCTGTTGGGCGTCCTGCGATAGCCACTTCCACATCGGCCTGAGGCATTCGGCCAGGTGCTCCGCGTGGCGTTCACGTCCCGACCGATGGATGCCGGCGACGATGCCAGCCAGGTCGCGGCGCGTGATCTTGGCGACCGGCGTGTCCTCGATCGGCTTGAGTTCGCGCAGCGAGAGCATGCTCTTCCTGTCCCGCCAGGTCGCCTCTCTGCGGGTGCGCTGCACCTCGGCCAGGTAAGCATCCCTCGCCTGGGAGAACGTCCACCTGGCGACAGGTGCCGGCTTCGGCGGCGCGGACGCGATCAGCCGACGGCTGACCAGCTGATCGGTCAGCCAGGACTCGGTCGGCGCGATCCGCTCCTCACGGACGAGCAGCATCGCAGCCGAGGCGAGGTCTCTGGCCACGGTGAGACCGAACAGGTCCAAGCCGCCCAGGCGCAGCCGGATCGGCGTGCCGTTGAGCGTCGATCGGAAGGCCCAGGCCGGCGCCCTTCCTACTCGCAGCACGAGACCAGGCGCACCGGCGTCGGAGACGTCGTAGCGCTGCCCGGCCAGGCCATCGGCCAGGGCCTTCTTTACGGACGCTTCGCTCAGACGCTTGGCCACGGGGAACACCTCACGAACTCGGACGACTTTCGGACGAGTCCATCAGAATCTTCATCGTCCAACAGGGCAAGGCGTTTCACCGAAATCGGTTAACCATGGAAGGAACCTAATTGGTCTTAAGTACCGATTGCTTCGCCGTTTTTCGGGGTTGCCCGGCACCCTCCCAAGACGTAGAACGCGCTCGGATGCCGGCGTAGCACAGCGGTAGTGCAGCGGTTTTGTAAACCGAAGGTCGGGAGTTCGATCCTCTCCGCCGGCACCATTCACGGCTCCAGCCGTCCGACGACACGCCGCCGCCGGCGCGCCCGGAGCCACGATCCACGCGAAGGCCGGTCCTGCCGGCCCGACGGGGTGAACGAAGCGAACCGGACCGACATGCCTGCGCCCACCGATTCCAGCCCTCACAGGCCAGAACATCTGCTCGCCCTGGCGGATCGCTGCGAGGCTGCGAGCAAGCCGGATCGCGCCCTCGACGCCGACATCTACGAGGCGCTGGGCTTCAACGTCCGGCGCAAGCCGAGCCATCTGGTCGGTCGCCGCACGCCGCCCGGCGGCATCTATCAGGAAGGCTCGCTGTGGAAGACGCTCGGCTCCGCCAGCGCCAATATCGACGTCGCGATCGGCCTGCTCCGGCAGAAGGCGCCCGACTGGCGCTGGAGCCTGCAGTCGCTGGCCGGCGAGGACACGGCGACCTTCCAGGCGCTCGTCGCGGAATGCCAGGCCAGCGGCACGATCGGTGCCCTCGCCCTCTGCGCGGCGATGCTGCGCGCCTTTGCGCGGGCCCGCGCTGGGACGGAACGCGATAAGATCTGAGCGCCGCCCGCGCCTCACGAAAACTTGACCCCCTCCCTGCCCCTGCGACAGCGCTCCGGCGTTGAACCATCGCCGCTGCCCGCTAGGGTCCGTCACCGGCTCCGCCCGAGCCGAGGGAGACAAGAACGATGACCGATCTCAATCTGTCGCGCCGCACCGTCATCGCCGGCGCCGGCGCCCTCGCCGCCGCAGCCACACTCGATTGGCCCGGGCTCGGCCCGGCCCAGGCCCAAGGAGTTCCCGTGAACCAGGCACCCGGTTTCTACCGCTACAAGATCGGCGACATCACGCTGACCGCGATCAATGACGGCTTCGCCCGCCGCCCGCTCGAGGGCTTCGTCCGCAACGCCGAGCTGGCCGACGTCAAGAAGGCGATGGAGCAGGCCTTCCTGCCGGCCGATGCGCTGCCGATCTCCTTCACGACGCTGGTCATCCAGAACGGCGACAAGACCACGCTGATCGACACCGGCAATGGTGATTCCGGCGCCCCGACCTCCGGCCGCTGGATGGCGAACTTCACCGCCGCCGGCCTCGACCCGAAATCGGTCTCGACCGTCGTCTTCAGCCATTTCCACGGCGATCACATCAACGGCTTCCGCCTGAAGGACGGCACGGCCGTGTTCCCGAATGCCGAGGTCATGGTCCCGGCCGCCGAATGGGCCTTTTGGATGGACGATGCCAAGATGAACGCCGCCCCCGAGGCCATGAAGGGCGCCTTCGGCGGCGTGCGCCGCGTCTTCGGCCCCGTCGCCAAGGATGTGAAGCAGTTCGAGCCCGGCAAGGAGGTCGTCTCGGGCGTCACCGCTGTCGCCGCGCCGGGCCATACGCCGGGTCACACCGTCTTCGCGGTGGCCTCGGGCGGCAAGTCGCTGATGATCATGTCCGACACCACCAACCACCCCGCTCTGTTCGTGCGCAATCCGGACTGGTCGGCCGTGTTCGACATGGACGGGCCGCAGGCGGCCGCCACCCGCCGTAAGCTGCTCGACATGGTCTCCGCCGACAGGATGCAGGTCGCGTTCTACCACGCGCCCTTCCCGGCCACGGGCCACATCGCCAAGGCCGGCAACGGCTTCGAGCTGGTGCCGGTCCAGTGGAGCCCGGCGATCTGAGCGCCTCGCGACACCGCGATCAGTGAAGGCCGGGGGCTGCCCCGGCCTTTTTCGTTCCGCGGATCGTCCCGGCCGGCTCGCGATCCGGCGGCCGCCTGTGCTAAGCCACGCGCGCGCCGCCCCGGCGCATGCCGTCAGGACCCGTGATGACCGACCGCTTCCAGGCCATCTCCTTCGTCGCCAGCGACACGCCGGAGGCGCAGGCCGCCCTGGCGAAGCTGACCGAGCGCTACGGCAATGCCGATCCGGCGACGGCTGACGTCATCGTGGCACTCGGCGGCGATGGGCTGATGCTGCAGACGCTGCACCGCTTCATCGGCACGGGCACGCCGATCTACGGCATGAATCGCGGCTCCGTCGGCTTCCTGATGAACGAGTTCCGCGAGCGTGGCCTGCGCAAGCGCCTCGCCGAGGCACAGCGCGCCGTCGTCCATCCGCTTTCGATGCATGCGGTCGACCAGGACGGCACCGAGGTTCGCGCCGAGGCGATCAACGAGGTCTCGCTGCTGCGCCGCTCCTACCAAGCCGCCAAGCTGCGGATCTCGATCGACGGCCAGGTCCGGCTCGATGAGCTCGTCGCGGATGGCGTGCTGCTGGCGACGCCCGCCGGCTCGACCGCCTACAACCTTTCCGCCAACGGCCCCATCCTGCCGCTCGAAGCGCCGCTGCTGGCGCTGACGCCGATCTCGGCCTTCCGCCCCCGCCGCTGGCGCGGCGCGCTGCTGCCGGACCATGCCAAGGTCACGATCGAGGTGCTGGAAGCCGGAAAGCGGCCTGTCAGCGCGGTTGCCGACCATGTCCAGATCGACAACGTCCTGCGTGTCGGGATCGAGATCGACCGCAGCGTCGACCTTGTCATGCTGCACGATCCCGGCCACAGTCTGGACGAGCGGATTTTGCGCGAGCAGTTCGGCTACTGAGGAAAGGCTGCACGGCCCCTGGCGAGCAGCCTCACGCCGCCTGCCGGATATCCCCGATCTCGAGCTCGACCAGCAGCGCCGGGTCGGCCTCGACGAGATAGGCGAAGGCCGCATCGTCCGCGAGCGAATCCGCCATGGCGCGGGCCTCCTCGCGCGCGGCCTCGGCGTCGAGACGCCGCAGCAGCCCCATCAGGGCATGGCCCTCCGCGCCGTCCAGCCGCTCGCAGGCGATCAGCACTTCGCGCAGGAGGCTGCGGTCGATCCCTCGCCCGGAGCCGCCCTTGTCGAAGCCGCGCGCATTGAGCGAGGCGATCGCGGCGGCGAAGGCCGGCTGCAGCGAGTCCGGCAACCCGGCCTTGCGGCACAGCGCCTTGAGCCCGGCCCCGCGACGGTCGCGCAGCAGCGCCGCCACCCGGCCTGCAGGCAGATCCGAAAGGAGCACGAAGGCCGCTTCCGCCAGAGCTGGCTCCCCTGAGAGCAGAGACCGCAGCATCAGGCCGGGCGTCAGCCGACCATGGGCGCGCAGCACCTCGACGATGGCCGGTGCATCGCTGTCCTCGCCGCCCGCCGCGAGCGCCACCGCGACCCGCTCGGTCGATTCCCGGGCGAGCCGAGCACTGCGCTCCGGCGTCAGCCAGCCGCATCCGGCCACGAAATCGGCCAGTGCATCGGAGACCCGCGCGGCGATGGTCTGGCGCAACCCGGCGGGCAGGTCGATCCGCGCCAGCAGCGCCTCGCGCAGCACGCCGCAATCGCCGGCCCGTTCGACCATGCGCTCCAGCGAGAAGTCGGGAATGTCGGCGGTGCGGTTGCCGGCGAGCGTCACCAGCGCCTCCTCGCAGCCGACTTCCGCCAGCGCCGCACAGACGCCGGCCGGCAGATGCGGCCGCAGCGCGATCGCCTTCTGCGCCAGCATGTCGCCGATCGCCGCCGCATCGACGAGATCGGCCTCGGTCAGCACCGGCGAATGGGCGAGCACAAGGGCTGCCACGTCGCTCTGCTCGGCCACGAGCCCGAGGATGAGATTGCGCGGCGCCCGCGGCGAGGACGCCACCTCTTCCGCAATCGCCCGGCGCACCCGCGGAGAGGGATCGTCGATCAGCGCGATCAGCGCGGTCTCGGCCTCGGCCCGGTCCTCGTCGGCCATGCCGGAGCGCAGATAGGCGCCCGCCAGCGCGGCCGCGCCGTTGGCGCGCTCTTCGGCATTGGCCGTGCGGGCCCAGAGCAGGAAGCGACGAACGATCATCGGCCGTTCCGCTGGATCATGAAGGCGGACAGATCGAGCGGCGCCCGGCGATTGCGGGACGCAGAGCGCTCTTGCACCACCCCCGCCGGCTGCGTCAGCTCGACAGGCCGCGACGGCGGCAGCGGCGCCTGCACCGTCCGGCTCGAAGCGGCGGCGTTGGCGGCGGCGGCGTCCGACGCCGTCGGGGCGACCGCCGTGGCGTCCGACTTCGTCTGCCGCGGGAAGAAGCGGTCGGCCGGATCGAGCGAGGCCGTCCGGCCCGCATCGCCGCGCGGCGTCGACCAGAGATTGGCGACCGCCTGCGAGACCGGCTGGCGCGAGCCTTCGGTCGAGAACAGGCCGATCAGACCCTTGGCCCGGCCTGGCGCCAGCGCGGCAGCGATCTCGGCCGGCTTGTCGCCGCCCTGCCCCGTCGCAGCCTGCGTGACGGTCGCGGAAGCGGCGAGCTGGGTGTTGGCGTGGCTGGCGGCCAGCACGCCATAGACCTCCTGGGCGCTGCGGGCCCGGCCGGTCTTGTCGAAGAAGATGCTGCGATTGGCGGCGGCGGCTTCGGGGAAATCCTTGGCGGCAGCGCGCGTCGGGTCGCTCGCCGCGGTCTTGATCAGGTCGGCAGCCCCGCGCGCGCCGAGAACATGGGCCATATAGAGCTCGCCCGCCTGCGGCTGGCGGCCGAGCGCACCGGCCAGCTGCTCGCGGTTCTTCTGCGTCAGCGCGCCCGCCATGACGGCGGCGACCTGCGGATCCTTGCGCAGCTCGAGGATCTTCTCGCGAGCCGCCGGATCGGCGACGGTCAGCCGCCCGCCGGACTCGGTGATGGCGTCGGCATAGCTGGAAAGCCCCTGCTTCGGCCCCTCCTGCTTCACCATCGACAGCCAGGTCTGCTCGATGAACTGGAACAGGCCGGTCGCGCTCGAGGTCTTCGCCTTGGCATCGGGCTCCAGCGAGGATTCGCGCTGGGCCGTCTTGAGCAGGTAATCGAACCCTGCCCCGGTCTTGGCCGCGCCGTCGCGGATGGCGCTCACCACCGGGTTTGCCGGCTGGGTCTCGCGCGACTGCGGGGTGGAGAACAGGAACATCGGGACTCTCGGGCGCACCCACCGGCGGCGGCCGCCGCAGGACTCTGCGGCGCGGTCTGGAGAGTGGCCCGGTTATGGTAAGCGAAGCGTTAATCGCGACGCATCGTCAGCTTGCAGCAGCGGGAGACCGGGGGGCGCCTTTCGCCGACGCGATGCGCTAGAGTGGCGGAATCGCCTTGGGCATGGAGAGACAGGGATGCCAGAGCTGAAGCGCCACAAGCGCGGCGGGATCTATTTCGAGGATTTCGAAGTCGGCGCCGTGATCGAGCACGGGCTGACGCGCACCGTCACGCAGATGGACAACATGCTGTTCTCCAACATGACGCTGAACCCGCAACCCCTTCACATCGATGCGCATTTCTGCGCGACCGAGACGGAATGGGGCCAGCCCCTTATGAACTCTCTGTTCACGCTCGGCCTGATGATCGGCATCTCGGTCAACGACACCACGGTGGGCACCACCATCGGCAATCTCGGCATGACCGACGTCACCTTCCCGGCCCCGCTCTTCGAGGGTGACACGATCAACGTCACCACCGAGATCGTGGCCAAGCGCGAATCGCGCTCGCGACCGGATGCCGGCATCGTCGAGTTCCATCACCGCGCCTACAAGCAGGACGGCACGCTGGTGGCGCAGTGCCGCCGCCAGGCCTTCATGCGCCGGCATCCCGCTCCCGTGGCGCTGGACGTCTGACCCCATGCGCTCGCTCCTCTTCGTTCCGGGCGACAGCCCGCGCAAGCAGCAGAAGGGTCTCGCCAGCGGTGCCGACGCCTTGATCCTCGACCTCGAGGATTCGGTCGCGCTCGACGCCAAGCCGCAGGCCCGCGAGATCACCCGCGCCTTCCTCGACGAGGTCCGTGCCCTGCCGCGTCGTCCGCGCCTGATCGTGCGGGTGAACGCCCTGTCCACCGGCCTGACGGAGGCCGATCTGGATGCCGTGATGCCAGGCGCGCCGGATGCGATCATGCTGCCGAAATCCGAGAGCGGCAGCGACGCCGGGCATCTCGCCGCCAAGATTGCGGTGCGCGAGGCCGAATCCGATCTGCCCGATGGCGGCACCCGGATCATCCCCATCGCCACCGAGACGGGCAAAGGCATCTTCGGCCTGGGCAGCTATGCCGGCGCGACCCACCGGCTCGAAGCGCTGACTTGGGGAGCCGAGGACCTGTCGGCCGATCTCGGGGCCGAGACCAACCGCCTGCCGGACGGCCACTACACCGATCCCTACCGGCTCGCCCGCGCGTTGACGCTGTTCGCCGCCTCCGCCGCCCAGGTCGATGCGATCGACACGGTCTTCACCGCCTTCCGCGACGCCGAGGGCTTCCGGGCCGAATGCCTGGCGGCGCGGCGCGACGGCTTCACCGGCAAGATGGCGATCCATCCCGACCAAGTGGCGCCGATCAACGAGGTCTTCTCGCCCTCGCCGGAGGCTCTCGCCCGGGCGCAGGCGATCATCGCGCTGTTCGAGGCCCATCCCGGCGTCGGCGTGATCGGGCTGGATGGCGAAATGCTCGATCGTCCCCATCTGATCAGGGCGCAGCGCCTCGTGGCGCGCGCTCGCAAATGGGATGAATGAACCGCTGGAGGCGATTCGAATGACTCAGGTTTTCGAGGTTTCGGGGATGCATTGCGGCGGCTGCCTGTCGCGCGTGCAGGTGGCGGCCGAGAAGCTCGCCCCTGGCACCACCGTGACGCTGGAACCGCCGCGGCTGACCCTGCCGCAGGGCTCTGCGCTCGACGCCGCCGCGATCAATGCCGCCCTTGCCCCGCTCGGCGACTACCGCGTGAAGCCGGCGGGCTGATTGGGCTCACACTAGGCCGACACGTCATTGCGAGCGCAGCGAAGCAATCCAGGGGGACGTCGAGCGCTGCCACCCCTGGATTGCTTCGTCGCTGGCGCTCCTCGCAATGACGATGAGCGTCGCCCCCATCAGCCGCCCGGCGGGCGCTCGATCGAGAACAGGTGGTCGACCTCGGCATAGTCGGCATAGCCGCAGCGCGCGACGGGATGCGCCGCGGCGGTGTCGAAGCGGCCGTCGCGGATGAAGGCGTCGTCCATGAAGATGCCGACGACCTGCCCCAGCACCATCCAGCGCTCGACGCTGCGGCCCTCGAGATCGACGAGCTGCTGAACCGAGAGCAGCTTGCATTCCAGCGCGGCCGGGCTGCCGGCCACGCGCGGCGGCTTGACGAAGCGCGACGGCGCCATCTCCAGCCCGGCATGGCCGTATTCGCTGGTGCCCCGCGGCAGCGGCGCCGAGGTCAGGTTCATGGCGCCGACCAGCGACTTCGTCACCATCGAGCAGGTGAACTCGCCCGTCTCCTCGATGAAGGCGATCGCGTCCTTCTTGCCCTCTGAGGAGAACATCACGATGTGCGGCCGTGTCGAGACGGCGTTGAAATAGCTGTAGGGCGAGAGATTGACCTCGCCTTTGGCGCTCAGCGCCGTGATCCAGCCGATCGGTCGCGGCGTGACGATCGCCTTGAACGGGTCGTGCGGCAGGCCGTGATCCTGCGCGGCGGGCGAATAGATCATGGCGTCACGCTCCGTAGTGGCTGACGATATCGGCCAGCACGGGCCGCTCGCGGTCGGGCGGCACAGAGGACGCCGTGCCGAGATGGATGAAGCCGGCGACGCGCTCCTCCGCCTCGAGCCCGAAAGCGGCCAGCACGCTGCGGTCGAAGGAGAACCAGTTGGTCAGCCAGCAGCCAGCGAACCCCATCGCCTGCGCCGCCACCAGCATCGTCATGCAGACGGCGCCCGCGGTCAGCTCCTGCTCCCATTGCGGGATCTTCACATGCGGCGCGGCCCGGGAAACCACCGCGACAATCACCGGCGCATGCAGCAGGCGCTTGCGCTCGAAGGCGACCTGATCCTCCGCGGCATCGGGATTGCGGTTGCGGAAGGCCTGCGCCACCACATCGGCCGCCTGCTCGCGGGCCGCTCCGGTGAAGACGATGAAGCGCCAGGGCACCAGCTTGCCATGGTCCGGAACACGCGAGGCGATGGTCAGGAGTTCGTCGAGCTGGGCGCCCTCGGGGCCAGGCGCGGCGAGCAGCTGCGGCGGCACGGACCGCCGCAGCTTGAGCAGAGAGAGCGTATCGGTCATGAAGCATCCGGATGCGAGGAACCCGCCCAGACCTAGTGACTCGCCATGATCAGGACAAGCGAGCCTGCTGAGACATGGGCGCAGGGGGGCCCGAGGCTGTGATCATGTTTGAATGCGAAGGCTTTGAGAGAAGACGGCGCCGGCTGGGCCTCCGCACCGCCGCGCTGCTGCTCGGGCTCGCCTCCGGGCCCGTCTCGGCACAGGCTCCCGCCC
>NZ_LSKN01000222.1:0-1882 GCF_001557075.1 Methylobacterium sp. CCH7-A2 | reverse complement strand
CTCCCGCCATGCCGGCGGGTGGGATGGACTTCTGATCCGGCGTCCACCGACCGGACCGTGAGCAACGGACGGCGCCGCGGCCTCGCGGCGCCGTCTTGCGTTGCGGGATTTCCGCAAGGGCGCCCGGCGCGTCCGCGCTTGGCGGGACGGCGCGCGGCGTGCTTAGGCTTCCCGCCCCTCACGCCAGCCGCCGGACCGCGCCATGCCCGAGACCACCGCTCCCATCGCCCTCGTCACCGGCGCCGCGCGCGGCATCGGGCTCGCCACCGCGCAGCGCTTCCTCGATGAGGGCTGGAAGGTCGCGCTGCTCGACATCGAGACCGAGTTGCTGGCGCAAGCCGTCGCCGCGCTCGGCCGGCCCGAGCAGACCCTGGCGCTGCCCTGCGACGTGTCGGATCCCGTTGCGGTGGAAGCGGCCTTCGCGGCGCTGACCGCCCGCTTCGGCCGGCTCGACGCGCTGGTCAACAATGCCGGCACGGCCGTGTTCAAGCCGCTGCTGGAGACGACGCTCGCCGAGTGGAACCGAGTCATGGCGGTCAACCTCACCGGGCCCTTCCTGACGACGCAGCTCGCCGCCCCGCTGATGGCCGAGACCGGCGGCGGTGCCATCGTCAACATCACCTCGATCTCGGGCTTGCGCGCCTCGACGCTGCGCGTCGCCTACGGCACCTCGAAGGCGGCGCTCGCCCATCTCACCAAGCAGCAGGCGGCCGAGCTTGCCTCGCTTGGCATCCGGGTCAATGCGGTCGCGCCCGGCCCGGTCGACACGGCCATGGCCAAGGCGGTGCACTCGGCCGAGATCCGCGCCGACTACCGCGATGCGATCCCGCTCGCCCGCTACGGGCTGGAGGAGGAGCTGGCGGCCTCGATCTTCTTCCTGTGCAGCGACCAGGCGAGCTACGTCACCGGTCAGGTGCTGGCGGTCGATGGCGGGTTCGACGCGGTCGGGATCGGGCTGGCGACGCTGCGCGGCGAGCGCCGCAACCGCTGAGCGCCACCTCTCCATCACATCCGCGTGGGTGCGGCGATGCGCGGCTTGCGGGGCGCAGGTCCGCTTGCATCATCCGCTCCGCGACGGGAGGGGATGCGGAATGGCACGACGCTGGCGATGGGCAGGGCTGATCGGGCTGGCGCTGGCAAGCACGGCGCAGGCTGCCCCGCCCGAAGGCGCGGTCGTGATCGGCGGCTTCGCGATCGATGCCACCGAGGTCACGGTGGAGGCCTTCGCGCGCCATGCCGCCGCGCGGGGACTGCAGACGGCGGCCGAGCGCGAGGGCGGCGGGCATGAATATGTCGGCGGCTGGCAGCGCCGGCCGGGCTGGAGCTATCGCAGCCCTTCGGGCACCCCGGCGCAGCCGACGGACCCGGCGGCGCATCTGACCTGGTTCGAGGCGCGTGATTATTGCGCCGCCAGGGGTGGCCGCTTGCCGACGCTCGCGGAATGGCGCGAGGCCGCCTTCACCGAGCGCCGCGCCGCCTCGAGCGACGGCTATGAGCGCGGCCGGACCTATCCCTTCCCCGTCGGCGAAAAGCCCGGGGGGATGAATCTCGCCGGCACCGATCCCGCCAGCGGCGATGTCTGGGAGCGGCACGCTCCCACGGGGGCGACGCGGCGCGGCGTCAACGGCCTCTACGACATGGGCGCCAATCTCTGGGAATGGCTCGCCGACCGGCGCGGCAGCGAGGCGCTCACCGCCGGCGGCTCCTGGTGGTACGGACCGGCCCAGACGCGCAGCGAAGCCCCGCAGTGGAAGGCGGCGGATTTCACGGCGGTCTATATCGGCTTTCGCTGCGTTTACGGCTGAGGGGGAGTGTTCCGCGCGCTGACGGCGAAGGGCGCGGTCCTTCTCCCCTCGGGGGAGAAGGTGGCACGGCGAAGCCG
>NZ_LSKN01000221.1:0-495 GCF_001557075.1 Methylobacterium sp. CCH7-A2 | reverse complement strand
CTGTGAGGCGCTGCATCCGAGGATTTGGGGGTCGTTTCCCCTGATCCCTGGAGGTCTCCATGATCGATGCCGTCACCGTCAGTCCGCTGCGCCAGCGGATGATCGAGGACATGACGATCCGCCAGTTCGGCGAGCACACGCAGCGCGATTATGTCCGGCAGGTCCGTGAGTTCACGGCCTTTCTGGGCCTGCCGCCAGATCGGGCCGAGCCGGAGGATCTGCGGCGCTATCAACTCCACCTAGCTTCGCTCGGCGCGAGCTATTCGCGGATGAACCAGGCCTGCACGGCGCTGCGGTTCTTCTTTCACGTCACGCTGGGCCGGACCGGCTTCGGAGACCGCATGGCGCGGATCCCGACGCCGGAGCGGCTGCCGGTGGTGCTGGGGACCGAGGAGGTCGCGCTGCTCCTGGCACATGCGCGGAGCCTGAAGGACCGGGCGGCGCTCAGCATCGCCTATGGCTGCGGCCTGCGGGTCTCGGAGATCGCCAACCTCA
>NZ_LSKN01000020.1:0-462 GCF_001557075.1 Methylobacterium sp. CCH7-A2 | reverse complement strand
GGTCAGGCCTCCGGGCGCGTTCACGACCACCAGGGGCAGACGCCGCGCCATGATCTTCGCCAGTTTCTCCATCCCCTCGCGGTTAGCCAGCGGGAGTTCGAGCACGCGGAGCCTGTCGTCGTTCTTGAACGTCTCCCCCACCTCCTTCTGGACAGGGTCAGCCTCGATGACCACGGGAAAGCGACCGGCGCGCATGAGCCTCTCGATGAAAGCCATGCAGGCCGTGCTCTTGCCGCCGCCGCCCTTGTAGGACCCGAAAATGATCAGCTGCAGAGCATCGTCGAGGCGGCTCAGCGGAAAGGTCCCGTCGTCGCGGCGCGGGTCATAGGCATCCTCGTCGCTGAACCTCCTCATCAGTTCGTCGAAGGCTGAGAAGTCCGTCTGCGGTCCGCTCATGGCGGCGAGCGCCTCGATCGGAGAGACAGCGCCCCCGATCCCGCCGTCGGGCACGAGATCGAAATC
>NZ_LSKN01000003.1:0-277 GCF_001557075.1 Methylobacterium sp. CCH7-A2 | reverse complement strand
GCCCATTTCATTTCGCCCGGATGTTCAAGCGCGTCACAGGCCAGACGCCGCATGGCTTCGTCAGCGCTATGCGCTTCGAACTCGCTCGAAAACTGCTCGCGGATCGCGATTTGGCCCTTGTCACCATTGCCCATCGTGTTGGGTTTTCCAGCCAAGCTGCCTTCACCGCAGCCTTTAAGCGGACTGCGGGCTCATCGCCCGGGGCCTATCGCCGCCGTCTCGGGTGACGACGGCAAGCTCGCGCAAACACCGAGCAGTCCCGCGAAAGATTCAATCC
>NZ_LSKN01000220.1:0-24165 GCF_001557075.1 Methylobacterium sp. CCH7-A2 | reverse complement strand
TCTGGAAGGCGATGTCGTCGATCACCCGGATGATGTCCGAGATCTTGGTCGAGGCGCTCTCGATGCGCGACATCGCGTCGACCGCCTTCCCGGCGATGGCGCCGCCGGTCTGTGCCGCCTGCATGGCCTCCGTGGCGACGCTCGCCGCCTGGCGCGAGGCCTGGGCGGTCGCCTTGACCGAAGCCGCAAGCTGCTCGGTCGTCGCCGCCGTCTCCTCCAGCGAGGAGGCCTGATCCTCGGTGCGCTTCGACAGGTCGTCGGCGCCCATGTTGATCTCGCGCGCCGCCAGACCGACATCGGCCGAGGTCAGCTGGATCGTGCGGACGGTCGAGGACAGGCGGTCGACGGTCTCGTTGATCGCCGTTTTCAGGGTCGCAAAGACGCCGTGATAGTCGCCCGAGACCGGGCGCGTCAGATCGGCGGCGGCAATGGCCTGCATCGCCTGGGCGAACTCGGTCGTCGACTGCTCGACCACCGCCGAGACCTGGTTCAGGCCCATGGCGATGTCGCGGACGAAGCCGTCCTTGTCGTCCAGCGACAGCCGCGCCGAGAAGTCGCCCTTGCGGGCGGCATCGACGACCGCCGCCACCTCGGCCTCGCTCTGCAGCTCGGCCGTGACGTTGCGCCAGATCAGGGTGTGGCCCATGATCCGCCCACCTTCGTCAGCGATATAAGCCATGTCGACCATGATCGCCTCGGACCCGACATCGTAGCGCACCTTGCGGACCTGGCCGTTGTCGAGGATGAGCTGGCGCTTCAGATTGGGGTTGCTGCGGTAGCAATCGATGTGCTGGCCCATCATGGCCTCGACGCGGAAGGCCGGCGACGCTGCCTGGAAGGTCGGCTCCAGCTGCCTCAGCATCCGCAGCAGCGATGCGCTGATGAAGGTGATCTTCTCGCCGGGATCGGTGATCATCAGCATGGTCGGCGACTGGTTCATCGCCGAGACTGTCAGGGCGCTGCGCCCGGCCTCGACACGACCCTGGTCGATCGCGCGGGCGATCGCGCCGATCTCGTTGCGCAACTCGGCATGGGGCACGGGGGGGCTATAATCCCCGGCCTCAAAGCGACAAATGGTTTCGATCAGATCACCGAGGGGTCGCCGGATCGAGCGCACGATCGCTATTCCCAGCAATAGCGTCAAAAGGAGAAAGCCGCCGACGATTCCCATCTTAAAACGCATGTCGGCGGTAAAGCCGTCTATACGCTTGGTTAGCAGCCGCGTCAGCTCCAGTTGGACGGGAGGAGCGATCGCTGTGCTGGCCGCCAGCACAGCATCGGCGGCTGCGATTAGTTGAGCCGGCGCAAGCAGTTTTCCACCGTCCGCAAGGGAGGCCGTGCCGGTCCCGACCATAGACGAGAGACGATGTGAGAGTTCCAGCAAGTTCTGCACCGGGCCGGAGAGGGTGCGCCTCACCTGTCCCTCGGCATTTCTCTCCATGGCTGATTGCAACGATGCGTTCAGAGCGTCGCGGGCCTTTTCGAGGCGGCTGGCGACCGCGACCAACTCCATAAACTCCTCGAGCGGAGCCTGGCCATTGCGCAGATAGGGCTGGATAGCCCGACGCAGGCCGATCGAGGCGGTCGATAGCTCTGGGAGCCGGACGATGATGGTGTCCATCAGGTAAAAGCTGTCGAGATCGGGGTCCAGCGTCAGGTTGGAACCGTCTGCGATCTTCTGCAGCGCCGCCTTGCCAGCTTCCAGTGCAAGCATTCGATCGGGCTTGCCAGCGGCTTCGATGAAGGCCTTGACGGCTTCCTCTGATTTGAACAGGGGATCAAACCGCGAAGCAGTTGTCTCGGCTGCCTGAAGTATGTCGCGCGGCGCCCCGCCGCTATCGGCAGTACCCAACGCCCGCATCACTGGGGAAAGAGCCTCGACGTAGGCGACGCCGGAGCGCTCGAGTTCGGCAAAGGTGATGTCTTTGTTGGCCGTCGCGACATACAGATACGTCATCATCGCAAACGGTGCCGCGACGGTGCCGAGCAGCACCAGAATTTTGGCGCCGATGCTGAGATGGGGAAACCTGAACGGCATTTTGGAATTCCGGGTCGCCATGTCGCGCATTCTCACCTCGGTCCAAGTTGATCTCGATCGCCAGCTCGTCGCACCGCCGCCGCTTTCAACCGCAGTTTTAGTGACGACGCGGGCTTTCGACGCAGCTGGAGTGACCCCAGCGACGCCGATTCATAGATTGGCTTACCTAACGTGATGTTAATCCGTCCGTCCGACAATCCGCTTCAAATTTTGGAAAGGAATTGATTTTGACATTTGTGACACATCGATGACAATAATTGTATTCTAATTCTGCATCTTATCTATGAGATAAATACTTAAAATAACAGATTATTACCGAGACAACAAAGTTTGATTTTCAAGTTCATTATAGGATTAATCTTTGTATTTTGAGTTGTTGTCGCAATTTATGTCGGTTTGGCGTTTGCTACGATAGCCGGCTCGATGGGTCTGGGCAGCTACCAATTCAGCGTTTCCCCGGTCTTGGCGCGCCTTTGTCACTGATCGCGCTGGCCGTGGCGGTGCCGATGATCCTGCCCGTCCGGCCTCTGCCGACGGGGTATAGGCACAATGGCGTAGCCCGCTCACGCGACGATGCGGTCCATCAACTGCTCGACCTCGTTCGCCAGCCTCTGGCTCTAGCTGTTCAACTGCCGGGCCGAGGCACTGCCCTGTCGGGCTGCCTCTGTCGTCAGCCGCGCGCCGCTGTTCACATCGTCGATCGTATGAGCGACCTCGGCGGTCAGATGCGCCGTGCGCTAGGCGTTGCTGGAGATATCGCCGATGACCGCGGTCTGCTCGACCAAGGCGGAGGCCATCGCGATCGCGACTTGCGACATGCGGTCGATGGTTTTGCTGACTGAATAGCTCCTAGCTTCCTGGACGCCTTCTTCGCTAATTTTGAGGCAAGGAGGCGACGATGGCGACCGGCAGTTTCAGTGAGGATTTCAAGCGCGATGCGGTGGCCCAGATCACCGAGCGGGGTTACCCGGTCGCCGAGGTTTCGCAGCGGCTTGGGGTGAGCCCGCACTCGCTTTATGCGCGGCTATCCGCAGACGGACGGTGGACACGGCGGCTCTAGGCGCGACCCTGGCGATCCAATGGCAGCAGCCGGGCACCAGGCGCGTTCCCCCATTTCGGTTCAGCCGTCTCCACTCGTACTCAGATATTCCTTAATCAGCAGAATGGCTTCCTCCAGCTCTGCGATTTCGTCGAGGCATAACGCGAGCTGATTCCTATATTGGTCATCGGAAATATTGCCACTGGCAATTTCCTTCAACGTAAAGCCCATTTTTATTAGCTTTACGATGTCAGATAAACGGGCTCTGTTGTCTTCATTAAAGACGCGAGGTGAGGTTCCATTTTCAGCATCACGGGACAGCTTTAACAGTCCCCTTTGCTCATAGAAGCGGATTGCCCGCAGCGTGAGCCCAAATTCCTCGGAAATTTGGCGTATCGAATAATGCGTCATGCCCTATCGGTATCGCTCCGCCCATGCCGAGGCAACGCACCCTCGCAGCTGTGTGTTGCGATCAACCTTTACCCAGCCCAGGCGCGGTGGGCGTGGCCGCCAGAGTCAGGCCTTGGCCGCAGGCTCTAGGCGGCCGCCGATGACAGGTCCGATACAGCCACGTCGATTGGTACGGGCCGACCGAGCCAGTAGCCTTGGCCCTTGCTCACGCCCAGCAGCTTCAGGGTCTGCAGTTCGGCATCGCGCTCGATCCCCTCGGCCAGAATCTGGCAGCCCGTCTCGCGCGCGTAGAAGATCAGCGCGCTGGCGAGCGCCCGTCGGGCCGGGTCGCCATCCACATTGCGCGTGAGGGACATATCGAGCTTGATGATGTCGGGCTTCAAGCGAACGATGTGCTGCAGTCCCGAATAGCCGGCCCCCGCATCATCGACCGCGAGGCGGACGCCCTCGCTCCGAAAGCCATCGAGCTTGGCCAACAGTCCTTCGTAGTCATGCACCAAGCCATGTTCCGTCACCTCGATCACGAGACGATGCGGGTCAAGCCGGCTGACGATGTCGCCGAATTCTGCGGCCATCACCGCCTCTGCGGAGGCATTGATCGTCAGGTAGATATGGCTCGGCAAACGACTGGCATGATCCAGAGCCGCCTCGATCGCCGCCAGCTCCAGCGGCACGCCAAGGCCGAGCTCAGCGGCTTCGGCAAACCATTTGTCCGGCGAGCGCCGGGGCTCCTGAGAGAAACGTGCCAGGCACTCGAAGCCGACAGCACGATCGCTGGCGAAATCCCAGATCGGCTGGACGTGAATGTCGAAGGCGCGCTTGTCGATGATCTGGGCGATCCGGGCGTGCCGGGCATCACGATCCCGGCTGCTGCGCCGATCCTCATCGATGTGCTGGGCGGTGATGTCTGCGAACGCGCGCATGACCTGGAGGTCGCGACCGTTCAGCGAATGATTGGCATGCGGGCTCAGGCAACAAAACATGCCGAAGACGGAACCATCGGACATCGTAAGAGGTACGCTGACATGCGCACCGATGGGGACTGCCTTGGTGATCGGCATGGCCGCGGCAAGTGGGATAGCCGAGGTGTCGGGGATCAACTCGGGCAGACGGCCCGCCAGGATATGGCGGCAATAGACATCGTCGAGCGAGCGTGAATCGCCCGGCTTGATCAACGCTTCCAGGCCGGGAGCGTCGACCGCCCGGAAAACTGAGTCATTGCGCACGAACTCCGACACATAGGCGACCTCCATGCCCAAATGCTGGCGCACCGACTGAAGCACGCGGTCGATCATGAAACCGTCGGAGCGGCCCGCCGTTTCTGTGCCGCTTGAGAGGCACGCAAGGATCGACATCTGAACCTCTCATCGGTGAAACACGATGCATCCCCGCTACTGTGCTGCATGGTCACCTAAGGGGACGTAAAGGCTTTGGAGCGGGCCGCCGGCCCTTGAGCTGCTGTGCCTCACCAAACGTCTCCTCACGGATTTCATTGGAACGTTCCATTTAAATAGAAACGATTTAAGCCTTATAGCGAAGCAGAAGGGCTTCTAATGGGGGCCTTGTAAGCTAATTTATTTGATGATAATGGAACGTTCCATTAAAAGATCAGCGCTTTGCTCATCAAGGACGAAACAGTGCCGCAGCCGCAAGGCAGCAAGGGAAAGGTGACGATTGTCGAGATCGCGGACGCCGCCGGCGTCTCCAAATCGACGGTCTCGCTCGTCCTCACCGGCCGCGGCGCGGTGAAGCCCGAGACCCGCCAGCACGTTCTGCAGACCATGAACCGGCTCGGCTATGTCTATAATCGCGGCGCCGCCAACCTGCGCAATGCGCAGTCCCGTATCGTCGGTCTTGTCCTCAACGACCTCTCCAATCCGTTCTTCGCCGAGTTCGCCATCGGCGTGGAGAAGGTGCTGCAGATGGCCGGCTATGTCGCCTTCATGGCCAACACCGCCGAGAGCGTCGTGCGGCAGGACCAGATGATGCGGATGATGCGCGAACATGGCGCCAGCGGCATCATCCTCTGCCCCGCGCTGGATACGCGGCTCGAGCATCTCGATTGGGCCAAGGCGGCCGGCGCCGCGCTGCTGGTGGCGATCCGCCGCCTGCCGGGAGCGGGAGCGAGCCTGGTGGTTCCAGAGAATCATCTTGGAGCCAGTCGCGTCACCCGCCATCTGATTAATCTCGGGCATGAGCGCATTGCCTTTCTGGGCGGCATGCATTCGATGGTCGTTCGGCAGGAGCGGCATGGCGGCTTCCTTGCGGCGATGGATGCATCCGGCTGCAGCTTTGATCCCGCGCTCAACCTCGAGAGCATGCCGACCCGCGACGGCGGCTTCGGCGCGATGAGCGCGGTGCTCTCGCTCGCGGATCGGCCGACCGCTGTCGTCTGCTACAACGACGTCACAGCCATCGGCGCAATGCTGGCGGCCGCGCGCCACAGCCTCGTCGTCGGGCGCGACATCGCCATCGTCGGCTTCGACGATACCAGCGAGGCGCGGCATGTCTCCCCCGCGCTAACCACCGTCGCGGTCCATCCCGTGGGGCTGGGCGAGCGGGCCGCTGCTCTGCTGCTGAAGCAGATCAACGATCCTGCCGCCGAGCCCGAGAGCTTCATCGGCCCCGCCCATCTCGTCATCCGCGAATCCTGCGGCGCCTATCAGCGCGCGCTCGCCGCCGCCGGCTGAAGCCTTTCGGAAGAGACAAGAGATCATGGCCTTCCCTCGCATCCTCTCCGCCGATGAAGCCGCCGCCCTGATCCCGGACGAGGCAATCGTCACGGTCTCCTCCTCCTCCGGCCTCGGCTGCCCGGACGCGGTACTTGCGGCGATCGGCCGGCGCTTCGATGTGTCCGGCCATCCGCGCAACCTGACGACGTTGCACCCGATCGCGGCCGGCGACATGTGGGGCGTCAAGGGCATCGACCATCTGGCAAAGCCCGGCCTGCTGGCGCGGATCATGGGCGGCTCCTACCCGTCCGGCCCATCCTCGGCCGAGCCGCCTGCGATCTGGAAGATGGTCACGGGCGACGAGATTCCGGCCTACAACATCCCGAGCGGTATCCTCTTCGACATGCATCGCGAAGCTGCCGCCAAGCGTCCGGGCGTGCTGACCAAGATCGGTATGGATACCTTCGTCGATCCCAGGCACCAGGGCTGCGCCATGAATGCGCGCGCTATGGCCGAGCCGATTGTTTCCCGCGTCGAGTTCGACGGTGACGACTGGCTCTATTTCCGCAGCATCGTGCCGAAGGTCGCGATCATCCGCGCCACCACGGCCGACGAGCGCGGCAACCTCTCCTACGAGCACGAGGGCGGCCTGCTCGGTCCGCTCGATCAGGCGCTGGCCGTGCGCAACAATGGCGGTATCGTCATCGCGCAGGTTAAGCGCGTGGTCGAGGCCGGCAGCCTCAACACCCAGGCCGTCTTCGTGCCCGGCATCCTCGTCGATGCGATCGTGGTCGCGCCCGACCAGATGCAGACGACGCAGACCGTCTACGACCCTGCGATCTCCGGTGAGGTGCGCCGGCCGCTGTCGAGCTTCGAGACCCCAGCCTTCGACGTCGCCAAGGTGATCGCGCGACGCGTGGCGCAGGAACTCCGCTATGGCGACGCCGTCAATATCGGCTTCGGCATCTCGGCCAATGTGCCGCGCATTCTGATCGAGGAAGGCCAGCACGGCTCCGTCACCTGGGTCATCGAGCAGGGCGCCGTCGGCGGCGTGCCGCTGCTCGAATTCCAGTTCGGCTGCGCCTCAAATGCGGAGGCGATCGTGCCCTCTCCTTACCAGTTCACCTACTTCCAGGGAGCGGGCTTCGACATGTCGCTGCTCTCCTTCCTGCAGATCGACAGGCAGGGCTGCGTCAACGTTTCCAAGCTCGGCGTCAGGCCCCATGTCACGGCCGGCGCCGGCGGCTTCATCGACATCACCGCGCGCGCCAAACGCATCATCTTCTCCGGCTATTTCAGCGCGGCCGCCAAGCTCGCGATCGCTGACGGGAAGCTCGTCATCGAGAAGGAAGGCAAGGTGAAGAAGTTGGTCGAGGCTGTCGAGCACATCTCCTTCTCGGGCCCGCGCGCTGTCGCACAGGGACAGGACATCACCTATGTCACCGAGCGCTGCGTGATGAAGCTGACGGCCGAGGGCATCGTCGTCACCGAGATCGCGCCGGGCGTCGATCTGGAGCGCGATATCCTCGCCCAAAGCGAGTTCTTACTGAAGGTGCCGAAGCCGCCAAAGCTGATGGACGTTGCGCTCTTCAACGAGGCGCTGATCGGGCTCAAAGTTCCGGCGAGAGCGGCATGAGCGAACCCGTCCGCCTCGACATAGCGTCCGGCATCGCGACGATCACGCTCGCCCGGCCGGAAAAGCTCAATGCGCTCGACGACGTCATGGTCAGTTTGCTCGGCAGGTTCGCTGACGCGATCGATACCGATCGGTCGGTGCGCGCCGTTATCCTGACGGCCGAGGGCAAGGCCTTCTGCGCCGGCGGCGACATCGTCGCCTGGGGAGGGCTCTCACCTTTGGAGATGGGGCAGGGCTGGGTGCGCTCTGGTCACCGCGTCTTCGATAAGCTGGCACGGATGAAGCCGCCGGTCATCGCCGCGATGAACGGCCATGCCCTCGGCGGCGGCCTCGAACTTGCTGTCACCGCCGATATCCGCATCTGCGAGGTCCAGGCCAAGATCGGCCTGCCCGAGACCGGGCTCGGCATGATCCCGGGCTGGTCGGGCACACAGCGTCTGGTCAGGCGCCTCGGTGGACAGGTCGCGCGGCGCCTCGCGCTCTCCGGCGAGATCGTGACCGCCGAACAGGCGTTGACGCTCGGCATCGTCGATCAGGTCGTCGAGAAAGGCGGCGCGCTCGCGGCCGCGCAGGCCATGGCCGAGCGCATCTGCCGACGCGGGCCGGTCGCGAACCTCATCGTCAAGCAGCTGATCAATGCCGCCGAGGGCGAGGATAGCGGCGCGGTCATGGAAGCGCTGGCGAGCTCGCTCATTTCCTACACGGATGACGTCAAGGAAGGCGTCGCGGCCTTCCAGCAGAAGCGCACACCGACGTATCGGGGGGAATGAGATGGCGCGCCCCGTTGCCATGATTACCGTCGCAAGACGCGGCATCGGTCTCGCCCTCGCCAAGCCACGACATCGCCTTCAGCGATATCGTCGAGGACGAGGCCGTAGCCGAAGCAATGAAACTGTTAGAAGCGGAAGGGGCGAGGGTCCGCTTTTTCAGGCACGATGTCGCGGAGGTCGCGAGCCATGCCGGTCTCATCGCGGATGTGAAGACCGCCTTTGGCCGGCTTGTTCTCTTCGTCTCACGGAAGAGTAGATCACCGCGATTATCAGGGAACAGGAATCGGGTGTCACGGTCGGCGAACTCTGCCGCAAGCAGGTGTGAGCGACGTCAGCATCTACAAGCGGAAGGCGAAGTTCGGTGGTATAAATGACAGCTCAGTTCAGCGCCCAAAGATACGCGAGTGTCGCGGCAATGCCGAGCGTCGTTCGGACGGCATGAAGGCGACCCCAGCTTTCGATCAAGCTACGCGACGCCGGTCCCGCATCAGCTTCGGCAATCGCCTTCAACTTGTTATTCGTCGGCATCATGCCCAGCAGGGTGTAGGGCCAGTTGGCCAGGATCAGGGCTGCTCCAACAACCCAGCGCCAATCTTTTGTGAGCCACGCCGCAGCAAGGCCCATTGAGGCAGAGGCAACTGCCAAGCTGCCTTGCATGACGAAGCCGCCCGCATAACTCGGCTTCCACTCCTTCAACATGCTCTTATCATCAAGACCGAGACGCGCAGGTTGTTCCGCGATGTTTATGTAAAAAGCAGCCCCTCCGAAGGCTGCGGCCAACACAAGAGCGATTTGTCCCGCAATCATCCCAGTTGGCCTTTTTTATCTCGTGCACTTTGCGAAATACTATTCCGAGTTTGTGATGTTGACCAGCGGGCATGGTCAGCAGCCTCATATTCGCCAGAGAAAATTGCCTGAGCAAGGCAGTAGAGATCCGCTCGCCGACGCTCGGAAATCCTTGATCCTGCAGGGTGCGCTCTCGCGCTGACCGTGCGCTGTGAGCGCCGCGGCACAATCGCGCCACATCGGCTCCGGGATTTCCTGTGCCGCGTCCGGAAACCTCCTTGGCGGGCCGCTGCCGGCGTCCTTTAGCGCTTAGAGGATCGGGGCGAGACCACAATGGCGACAATCAGAAAGCTCCGAGGCCGCTGGCCGGTGCGACGGCGCGGCATGGCCCCTCGCGCGAAGAGCTTCGACAAGAAGACCGACTGCCGTTGACATGGCCCATCTGGTTGGTGACGTGGGCGAAGCAGACGGCGCGCTTGCCGCAAGCCTGCGCGAAGGCATACAGCGCGGCAGCCTCCATCTCGACGGCGAGCAGGCCGCGTGCGGTCATGGTGGCGATGGCGCGCTCCGTCTCCCTGAAAGGCGCGTCGGTGGTCCAGGTCGCGCCGCGCAGCACCGGCTCACGCATGCCGTCGAAGGCGCTCTCGAGCGCAGCGATGACGCCAGTGTCGGCCTGGGCGAAGTCCGATGGCGGCAAGTAATGGTAGCTCGTGCCCTCGTCGCGCAGGGCCTGTTCGATCAGGATGAAATAAGGCGGCGGCCGCACCGGCTGCAGTTGCCCAGACGAGGTCATGCTGATCAGAAGCCTGCAGCCGGCGGCGAAGAACTGTTCCGCCACCAGCACGGCATAGGAAGCGCCGACGACGCAGCCAACGATGCCAAACTCGACGTCGCCCTCCACGAAACGATCTAGTTCGCTGTGATAGCAGGCCCAATCTCGGTCAGTCGTTGCGCGTCCGTCCTGGCGCAGCCGCCGGACGAGATCGCCATCGGGGTCGAGCACGCAGATCGCCGGCACGTCGCGCACGGCCAGACCTTCGTGGCGGCGCGCTTCGCGCAGCAGGTTTCCCGGCTCGAAGGCGGATGCTTCAGAGTGGTGCTTGTTGGCCAGTATCGGCATGGGCCTGTCGCGGTGGTCTGTCATGGTGTCGTGGGCTCGCTCGCCAGGCCTTGCGCCATTCTGGTCATGACTGCACCGCCGCTCACGTCGCTGACTTCCTAAACAGGCACCAGATGAAATCCTGACGATTCCCGGCGGGCGTCAGATGTGTCTGCGGCTGTTGGTTTACGAGTTCATAGTCCGCCCCGAGCTCTGCCTGGAGCATAGCTGCCGAATAGCGCCTCACGGGAAGTCCGCTGCATCGCTCCGGGCCGGTCAGGGAGAAGGGCGCGAGGATGACGAAGCCCCCAGGCCTGAGGCCGCAATCGAGGGCGCGGACATAGGCGGCGCGGTCGGCTGCCTCGACGAGGAAATGAAACACCGCACGGTCGTGCCAGAGTGCAAAGGCGTCCTGCGGGGGATGCCAAGCGGTCACGTCCTGGGCGCACCATGTCACGCGGCCGCCGTGGTCTCCCAACCGCTTCTGCGCGACGGCGAGGCCGGCCTCGGCGATGTCGAGCACGGTCAGGGTCGAGTGGCCGGCACCCAGCAACCTGTCGATCAGCACAGAGGCGCCGCCACCGATGTCGATGATGGGGGCATTGGCGCTGATCCCGGAACGCGCGATCAGGTCGAGCGAGAGCGTCGGGTCGTCCTGGAACCAGCTGACCTCGTCCGCCTGCCGGGTGCTGTAAACATTTTCCCAATGCTGCTGGCGCGGGCTCGACATGGCTGGCTCTCCGATGCTGCGACGACCCCTTGGGCCGCCGGCCGTTTGGCGGCAGCAAAGCCCGTCATGACGAGGCGGTCATCCCCCGCCGACGCACGAATTACGTCTAACACAACGTCCTCGTGTCACGCAGGCGTCACGTTTGCGCATTAGCGATAATCCGAACTATAATGATTTTTGTTCGGATTATACGAACGAATTTCTGCTGAAGGAGAGTGTTGATGCTGTCGGTTGTCGATGTTTCCGTCACCTACCCGAACGGTGTCGAGGCACTGAAGACGACTAATGCGACTTTCGCGCGCGGGCAGTTCATCGTGCTGCTCGGCAAGTCGGGCGCCGGGAAATCGACCCTTCTGCGTAGCCTGAACGGACTTGTCCGGCCGACGCAGGGCGATGTCCGGAGCGAGGGGCACGGATCGATCTTCGCCAGCGGGGCGACGTTGCGGGCCCACCGCCGCCGGACGGGCATGATCTTCCAGCAACACCACTTGATCGGCCGTCTGACGGCGCTTGAGAACGTTCTGACCGGCCGCCTGGCTTCACACGGGTTTCTGAGGTCGCTCGCGCCTCTGCCCCGCGCTGATCGAGTCATGGCGCTTGAGGCTCTCGACCGGGTCGGTCTTGCCGACCGCGCACTGGATCGCGCCGATCAACTCTCGGGCGGGCAGCAGCAACGGGTCGGGATAGCGCGTGCGATGGCGCAGAAGCCCGAGATCGTGCTTGCAGACGAGCCGGTCGCTAGCCTTGATCCCGCGACCGCCGCCAAGGTGCTGGAGGACCTGCACCGGATCTGCCGGGAAGATGGCATCACCGCGATCGTCAGCCTTCATCAGGTCGAACTGGCGCGCCAGTTCGGCGACCGGATCTTTGGCCTGGCGAAGGGAGAGATCGTGTTCGAGGACGGTCCCGAGTCAGTCGGCGGCATCGCTCTTGACCACATTTACCAGACGCGCACGGCCGAACTTGTCGCCGCCTAAAAATCGACCCCTACAATCGATCAGGACATCGTCATGAAGCGCAGAACGTTCATCGCCTCAGCCGCTACGGCTGGCCTATTTGCTCTGGCCGGCCCTGCCTCCGCCGACAAGGCAAACCCGGACAAACTGCGCATTGCGCTTTTGCCGGATGAGAACGCGTCCACGATCATCCAAAATGCGCAGCCGCTCAAACTCTTTCTGGAGAAGACGATTGGCAAGCCAGTCGAGATCATCGTGACGACGGACTATTCGTCAATGATCGAGGCGATGCGGTTCGGTCGGATCGAGGTCGGATATTTTGGTCCGTTCTCCTACGTCCTAGCGAAGTCGAAGGCGCCGGAAATCGAGCCGTTCGCTGTCGGCGTCGAGAAGGGCAAGCCGAACTATAACTCCATTCTGATCGCCAACGTCGATGGTCCGGTTAAGGAACTGGCTGACGTGAAAGGCAAGCCGTTCGCATTCGGCGATCAGGCTTCGACGTCGAGCCATCTCGCGCCGCGCGCGCATCTGGCCAAGAACGGCCTGATCGGGGACAAGGATTACAAGGTCGTCCATCTTGGCAAGCACGATGCGGTGGCGCGAGCAGTCGCGGCCGGACAGATTCCCGCCGGCGCCCTGTCGGAGGCGATCTATAGGGTTCTGGTCGAGACAAACAAGGTCGATGCGACCAAGCTCAGGCAAATCGCTCTGTCGGACCCGATCCCGAACTACCCGATGACGATTCAGGGCTACCTCAAGCCTGAACTCAAGGACGCGATCAGGAAGGCGTTCCTCGAACTCAAGGATCCCGAGATCCTCAAGCTGTTCCGGGTCGAGCGGCTCGCGCCAGCCACCGACAAGGACTATGACGTCTTGCGCGACATGGCGAAGATCCTCAATCTCGATATCGCCAAGCTCGGGTGATTGGCATGAGCGCATCCGGGTCCTTCGATACAATTCTTGCCGAAGAACGCCGCTCCGCCTTGCGTGGGGCGGGGCTTCTGGCCGCGATCATCGCCGTCTGCGTCATCGCGTTGGGTGTGACGGGATTTTTCGACCTCCAGCGCTTCATCGAGAGCGGCCCGGCGATCAGCCAGCTTGCCGACGAAATGATCCCGCCCGATTTCGGGCGCTGGCAGTCTTGGCTGCGGCCGCTATTTGACACCCTTGCTATGTCGATCGCGGGCACGGCGCTCGCGGTCGTCTTCTCGCTGCCGCTGGCGCTGTTGGCCGCCCCGAACACCAGCCCGCACCCGGCTGTCTGTTTTGCCGTCCGAACCCTTTTGGCGTTCCTCCGTTCCGTGCCGGAGATCATCCTTGGCGTGCTGTTTGTGGCGGCCGTCGGCTTTGGCGCATTGCCCGGCGTATTGGCGCTGGCGCTTCACTCGGTCGGGATGGTCGGCAAGTTCTACGCTGAGGCGATCGAACATGTTGACCCCAAACCTCTGGAAGCGGCGCGAGCGGCCGGCGCGACACCACTGCAGGTCATCGCGCATGCGGTCCTGCCGCAGGTCCTGCCGCAGCTCACGGACGTGACGATCTATCGCTGGGAGTATCATTTCCGCGCTTCGGCCGTGCTTGGCATCGTCGGAGCCGGCGGGATCGGGTTCGAGCTGATCGCGGCCTTGCGCCTGCTGAACTATGATCAAGTATCGGCGATCCTGCTCTCGATTCTCGCCTGCGTCGTCGCCGTCGACAGCATCGGCGCATCTCTCCGAAAGTCTCTAAAATGACAAGCTCGCCATTGGCGGCCTTGCCTCTTGTTGTCCTGACCAGCCGGTCCTTCGACGAAACCCGCGCGACGTTCGATGGCGCGGCGCGTGTTTTGTCCAACCAGGCGGTCGAGCCTTGGTCGCGCGAGTCGCTCATCGAGCGCTGCCAAGGCGCGTCCGCTCTCATGGCGTTCATGCATGATTACATCGACGGCGCTTTTCTCGATCGATGCCCCGATCTGCGGATTATCGGCGCCGCGTTGAAGGGCTATGACAACATCGACGTCGAAGCGGCGACGGAGCGCGGCGTCTGGGTCACCATCGTGCCCGACCTGCTGACCGTGCCAACGGCAGAGCTGGCGGTCGGGCTCACGATCGCGCTTGGACGCCATATCCGGATCGGCGACGAGCGAATCCGGCATGACGGCTTCGCAGGTTGGCGGCCGCAACTCTACGGGACAGGTCTGTCGGGTTCAACCGTTGGAATCGTCGGGTTTGGACAAGTGGGGCAGGCCATCGCGCGATGCTTGTCGGGCTTCAACTGTCGGCTGATCGCCTGCGACGCGCAGGATCGCGAGATATCCCAGCCCATCGAGATGGTGGCGCTGTCGGCTTTGCTGGCACAGGCCGACATCGTGATCCTGGGACTCCCGCTGACCCCAAGCACTCTCTCTTTGATGGACGCCGCCACCATCGCCCAGATGAAACCGGGTGCTCTCCTGGTCAATCCAGCCCGTGGGTCGCTCGTCGACGAGCAAGCTGTCGCCGATGCCCTCGATAGCGGTCGACTGGGCGGCTACGCTGCCGACGTCTTCGAATGCGAGGATTGGGCGAGGCCCGACCGACCTCTCGCGATCCATCCTCAACTGATCGCGCAACGGGCCCGCACTGTCCTGACGCCGCATCTCGGCTCGGCGGTGACCCTAGCGCGGCGCCAGATCGAGCTATCGGCCGCGCATAGCATCCTTCAAGCTCTGGCTGGGGCCGCGCCTGACGGCGCGGTCAACCAACCTCACATCTGATGCGCTCTCTGGATGACGACTAATCGATGCTGAATCTTGTCCATGCGCGAACCTTTCTAGCAATCGTCGAGACGCGTGGGGTGAGATCGGCTGCGCGTCTGCTCGAACTCGCGCCGTCGACGATCATCGATCACATCCGCCAGTTGGAAGAGGAACTGGCTGTTCCCCTGCTCGATCGCCAGACCCGAGAGGCCAGAACAACGGCGGAAGGGGAGCGTTTCCTGCCCATCGCGCGTGCGCTCGTCGAGACAGCAGAGCGCGCACCTGCCCTGTTGCGCGATCGCCATTTGCGAATTGTCTCCTCGAGCAATGTCGGCATCTACATGCTGCAGCCATCGATCGCGGATTTTCAGACCACGACCGGCATCACTGTCGAAACCTGGATTGGCCCCAATCCCGATGCGATCGACCGCATGGGGCGCGGCGAAGCCGATCTTGCCGTGCTGGAATGGTGGGACGAGCGAAAGGGCTTCTCGGCCCGGACATGGGCATGCGAGCCGCTCGTGATCATCGTTGCCCCCGGTCATCGCTGGGGCGGGCTTGACGCGCTCACGGTCGAGGAGTTGCTCACAGAGCCATTGCTGGGTGGTGAGCCTGGGACAGGGACAGGCCGGCTGCTGCGTCAGCAGCTTGGACCCCTGGCAGATCAATTGATGACGATCGGCGGTTTGGGGAGCACGGAGGCTGTCAAGCGCGCCGTGCGTGCGGGTCGCGGTGCTTCCGTCGTGATGAGGTCGGCCGTTACAGACGAGATTGCGGCTCATCAACTGGTGGCGCTGTCTTTGCGCGGGATCGCGCTGTCCAAAGAGATCAAGATGGTCGTCCCAGAGGCTCTGCCATCCACGGCTCCCGCGATGGGTTTTTTCGCGGATGCCGGTCCGGAGCGTTCATACACGGTTATATGAGGGCGATCACTCGACCTCATCGGCACGAGGATAAACGATGATGTTGTCGCGGGCGGCGTGGAGCCTGCCATAGGTTTTGAAAGCCAGCTTCATCGAGCGGAAGACCCGGCCGGATGAGAGCTGAACGTCGCCGGCATCGAAAATGGCGTATTTAGCGGCTTCGGTCATGGGGCGCACCTTGGGTCTGTTCGCTGCTCATAGCGTTAGCCGGTGTGCCCTGAGCGCGACCAGGCGCTCACAGGCTGCGCTGGCGCTGGAACGACAGCATGGGTGCTTCGAACGCCACGAAGCCAGCCGGAGAATCTCCCTGAGCTTCCTACGATGCTTCTGGAAGTGGCTCGGCGCTGTCGCGCCCGTCCCGCGCACTTTTGACAATGTTTCTGTCGCGAGCCGGCCGAAGGTGGGATGCACTACGTTGGTCGCTGGCAGCATCGGTCTGCTTCGCGCATCGAGAGGATGCAGATTCTCCTTCGGTTCAAGCGTCACGCAGTCCGTGAGAACACCGCGCAGGGGTGTCCGATTGCGGAGACGGCCGAGCGTCTGAAGATCAGCAAATACTTGCGCGAATCTATCAGAAATTTTACCAAATCGCTTCACCTTGGTGCAGTGACATGAACCACTGGAATGCTCATGCCTTTACGATCGCCCTTCGATACTGGCTGGCCGCGCTATGCCGTGGCATCGCACGTTCTGTTTTGGAGCACTGCAGCCGCGTTCCTCCTCAGCTGTGTGGGAGGCTATGCAGGACTGATCGGTGGCCAGATCGTTATCTCGCTGTTCTGGTTTTGGATAGCTTCTGGATTTCTTCTGGGTTTGGCCGCTTCATTCTCAGGAAAACTATACATCGGAAACCAGGTCTTCAGGCGATCACCTCTGACAGGCTGGGTGGCCAGGACGGCGGGTATTGTCGTTTCGGCATTGGCGGCGTTCATCATGCTTTTTGCCTACGGGCTCATGCACGTGCGGTTCGGTTGAGCGCCCAAGGCGAACTGCGCGTCGCCCGTTCATGGTTTGATCTCAAAGCCGCGATCGGCAACCGAGGCGGTGAAGACGAAGGCACAGCTAATCATGATGACGGTCAGGACGGCGGCGACAATCTTGGTCACCCGCCCCCGCCACAACCGCGGCGCGCCCGACACGCTTCGAACACGTGACCACGGCCGCTTTGGGCCCTTGCTCGCCGCAAATCCCTCGTTGCCCCCCCCGCGCCGCGATCGGCTATTGCCCTTTTACGGATTGCGCCCGTAACTCAGCTGGATAGAGCGCTGCCCTCCGAAGCTGGGTTTTTGCCGGAAGCGCGGCCTAAATTACATCCCCGGAGAGCCGAAACTGACGCTACCCAGTCACTCTGACTGATCCCATCACAGCATCCGTCGCGTCGCCCCGCGCGTCGCGGGCGGTGGCCTTCACCATGGCGCTACCGACTGAGCCAGACCAACGCCATTGGAACAGCCTCGACATATGTCACGAGCGCGAGCACGGCGAGGGCAATCGCAAACATCGGCAGCAACTCACGGGAAATCGCACCCATCCCAACATTCGCAATCCGCGCCGCAACGAACAGGGTGCCGCCGACCGGCGGTGTGTAGAGCCCGATCGCGAGATTGAAGGTCATGATCAGCCCGAGATGGACCGGATCGACACCGAACGCCGTTGCGGTCGGAATGAACAACGGCGCGGTCAGGATGAGCGCAGGCAGTGGTTCGAGGAAGATGCCGATCAGGATCAGGAGAACGTTCAGCAGTCCGAGGAACACCCATTTCGAACTGGAAATCTGGGCGATCCAGGCCGAGAACTGCGCTGGCACCTGCTCGACCGTGATCAGCCAGGCCAGCGCCGCCGTTGCGCCGATCACGACCAAGACGACCGCGCTGGTTATCATCGCCTGGAGGGCGAGCCCAGGCAGCGCGCTGAGCGGCAACTCGCGATAGACCACGAATGCCAGCAACAGCCCATAGACGACGGCGATCGCGGCAGCCTCGGTTGGTGTGAACAATCCGCTGTAAATGCCGCCCAGAATGATCACGGGGGCGATCAGCGCCGGAACTGTGTCGAGGAAGGAGGCGCGAAGCTGCTTGAAGTCGGGCCGTGTGCCGCCGACATCGCAGCCGAGCTTGCGGCCCTTGTAGATGCACAGCGCCATCAGGCAGCCGGCGAACAGCAGGCCGGGAACCACGCCAGACAGAAACAGCTCCGCCACGGAGACGTTGCCGACGAAGCCGTAGACCAGCAGCGGGATCGAGGGCGGGATCAGGATGCCGAGCGTGCCGGAGGTGGCAACCAGTGCCGCCGAAAACGGCGGCGGATAACCCTTCCGTTTCATGCCGGGAATCATGACCGAGCCGATCGCGGCTGAATCCGCGACGGCCGAGCCGGAGATCGCGCCAAACAGCGTTGCAGACGAGACGGTGACGACGCCGAGCCCGCCCGGCAGAAAGCCCAGGAGACTGCTCGCGAAGGCGATCAGCCGGCGTCCGACGCCGCCCTGGCTGATTAACTCGCCGGCGAGGACGAACAGGGGAATCGCAGCGAGATACAAGGGCTCCACGCCACCGACATAGGTCAGGAAGATCGCTTCCATGGGGTAGAAGCGCCCGAACACGGCGATCGTGGCGAGCGTGGTCAGCAACAGGGACCAGACCAGCGGCATGCCGAGCAGTGCCAGGCCGAAGAAGAGCACGCAGATGACGACGAGGACCACGGCGCTACTCCACGGCCGGTGCGAGGGCAGCCTCGCCGCGCAGCAGGAGCGAGGCGTCATAGGCGACGTAGATCGCGGTGAGCAGTGAGCCGATCGGCATCGCGAGATACTGGAGCCCCACGGGCCAGTGCAACACGCTCATCTCCTGCGTCATGGTGCGCTCGACGATCAGCAGGCCGCGCCAGATCAGCAGGCCAAGGAGGATCAGGATCGCGAGTCGTGTCACCAGTTCCAGCCCGCGACGTATTTGCGGAGTAGCCGCCTCGATCAATTCGGTGATCCGCATATGGGCTCCACGCCGCGCCGCGGCGGCGGCTCCGACAAACGTCGCCCAGACCAAACAGAATTCGCCGAACTCGGTGTTCCAGGCGATGTCGATGTTCAGGAAACCGCGCGCCAGGACATTGGTGAACATCACCACGACGAGCACGAGCGAGAGCCCGACCAGAGCGATGTCGATGGCATCGCCCAGAACCCGCAGGGCAGCGGGTTCTGGGCGATGCGGGCGGTGGAAAAACGCTGTCACCGGTTCGCGCACGCGTCAGTTGGACGGGAGAGCTTTGCGGATGGCGTCGGCCGATGCGAGCATCGCATCGACATCCTTGGCGCCGAACGCGTCTTTCGCCTTCTGGTAGACCGGCTGGACGGCGTCGCGGAACGGCCCGATCGCGGGTTTCGCGACTTTGGCACCCTTGGCTGTCATCTCAGCCAATTGCCGTTCCTCGTCACCCCGCACGAGTTGGCGAGACAGAGCCGAGGACTCCTTGGCGGCCTTCGACACGGCGTCCCGATCCTGGGCCGACAGGCGCTGCCAGGTCGCTTCCGCGATGGCGAGCGGCAGTGGCGAATAGACATGTCGCGTCAGCGTGATGTTGGGCGCGACCTCGTAGAAGCGCAGGGAATAGATCGTATCGGTCGGATTCTCCTGACCGATGACCGTGCCCTGCTGGATGGCGAGATAGACCTCGGTCACCGGCAAGACGATCGGCGAGAAGCCGATCGACTCCATGATCCAGCGGATCATGTCATTCGGGAACACCCGCATCTTCTTGCCCTTGGCGTCGGCCGGGCTCGCGAGAGGCTCCTTGGTGGTGAAGGAGCGGAAGCCCGCCTCCCAGGTGGAGAGGATGCGGATGCCCTTCTTGGGCAGTTCGTCGAACTGCGCTTTGAGGTAGGGCGACTCGTCGTAGAGTTTCCAGCCCTGTTCGTAGGTATCGACCAGGAACGGCAGCCCGGCGAGGTTCAAGGCCTTGTTCTGCGTCGCATAGGTGCCGGTCGCCGTCACCGTGAAGTCGATGCCGCCCAGCTGCAGCTGCTCCACCGCCTTGGGATCGTTTGCGAGCTGGCCGGAGTGGAAGACCTGCACCTTGAGCTTGCCCTTGGAATACTCCTCGACCTTCTGGGCGAAGAGTTCGGCCGCCTTCTGACGCGAGCCGACGGGCGTGTCGGTGTGGCTGAAGCGCAGTGTCGTCTGCGCGAGGGCGGAACCGGCGCAAAGCGCCGATAGAAGGCCCGCCCCCAGGATTGCTGCGAATTGACGCTTTGTCGTCATGGCTTGTCCTCCCTTGTGGCCGGCACGTAGTCAGCCAGCTGGTCACGCGTCCTCGCCGTCCGCTCTTGTCGGCGGTTGGCAGATCATCCCTGATGCAGAGGCGGTTGCCTTCGCTGCATCTTGGATTTATGCATACATTAACAAACGCGGTAGTCAACGCATCAGTCTGGAGTGATTCCTCGGCATGACAGAATCTGCGACCCAGAAACGCGCAGGCAGCGTCGCTCTGGATAGTTTGGCGTTCCTGGGTCGCGGGCTCAGCCGTCCGGAATGCGTCGTCACCCATCGCTCCGGCTTCCTCTTCGCCGCGGACTGGACGGGCAGCGGCGGCGTCGCGCTGATCGCGCCCGAGGGGCGCGTTACGCGCCTGCTGGCGCGGGATCGCGCGACGCCGCTGCGACCCAACGGCATCGCCTTGGAGCCAGGAGGATCCTTCCTCATCGCCCATCTCGGACAGAATGATGGCGGTCTGTTCAGGCTGTATCCGGATGGCCGGACCGAGACGCTGGTCGCGCATATCGACGGGGCGCCGATCCCACCTTCGAATTTCGCTCTGTGCGACAGGCGCGGGCGCATCTGGCTCACCGTATCGACTCGGATCGTGCCCCGAGGCGACGACTACCGCCCGACGGCCTCGTCGGGCTTCATCGCACTGGTCGAGAACGGCGTCGCCCGCATCGTCGCCGATGGCCTGGGCTATGCCAACGAATGTGCCCTCTCCGCCGATGAGCGCCATCTTCTCGTCAACGAGACCTTTGCGCGGCGGCTCACCCGGTTCGACGTCGGGCCCGACGGCGATCTGTCAAATCGCACGACATTGGCCCGCTTCGGCGAGGGTACGTTTCCCGACGGCGTCGTCCTGGACGCCGAGGGCTGTGCATGGGTCACCAGCATCGTCTCGAACCGCGTGATCCGCGTCAGCCCCGACGGCGCGCAACAGATCATGCTCGAGGACTCGCAGCCAGGGCACCTCGCCTGGGTCGAGGCGGCCTTCCAGGCAGGCACGATGGGGCGGCCGCATCTCGACGGGGTCAAGAGCGACAGACTGAAGAATGTTTCCAGCCTCGCCTTCGGAGGCCCGGCTTTGACGACGGCCTATCTCGGCTGCCTTCTGGACGATCGGGTTCCCTTCTTCGACGCCGCGGTGCAGGGCGAGCGTCCGACCCATTACGATTTCGATATCGGCCCTCTGGCGGCGCTTGCCGCCAGTCGGTCACCCGACGAATCTCCGACGAGGACATCATGAGCGCCAACGACACATTCCAGATCTGCGTGCTGCCGGGCGATGGCATCGGCGTTGAGGTGACGGCACCGAGCCTCGCCGTCCTCGAGGCCGCGACCGGGCGCATCGGCGGCTTCCGCCTGGCTTTCGACCAGAGGCAGGCCGGCGCCTTGTGCTACCGCGACACGGGCGTTGCCCTGCCGAGGGAAACGCTCGCGGCGGCGGCGCAGGCCGATGCCATCCTGCTCGGCGCGATGGGCTGGCCCGATATCCGCTACGCAGACGGGACCGAAATCTCCCCGCAGATCGATCTGCGCATCGAGTTCGGGCTCTATGCCGGCGTCCGTCCGGTCAGGACATTGCCGAACATGAAGCCCGTCCTGGCCGATGAGCGGGCGCAGACGCTTGATTTCGTGGTGATCCGCGAGTCCACCGAAGGCCTCTTCTCTTCCCGGGGCAAGGGCGTTGTCGTCGAAGACCGTGAGGCGCGCGACACGATGGTCATCACGCGGGCGGTTTGCGAACGCCTGTTCGACTTCTCCTTTCGCCTCGCTCGCGAGCGCAAGGGCCGCGGGGGCAAGGGGATCGTGACCTGCGTCGACAAAGCCAATGTGTTCGCAAGCTTCGCCTTCTTCCGGAAGGTCTTCGACGAACGGGCGAGGCTGTTCCCGGACATTCGCGCAGAGCACGCCTATATCGATGCCACGGCGCTCAATATGGTCCGCCGGCCGTGGGACCTCGATGTGCTGGTCACCGAGAACATGTTCGGCGACATTCTTTCCGACCTCGGCGCCGGTCTGATGGGAGGGATGGGCTTTGCCCCCTCGGCGGACATCGGCGACCGCCAGGCCGTGTTCCAGCCCTGCCACGGCACGGCCCCCGACATCGCCGGCCAGGACAAGGCGAACCCTACCGCAATGTTCCTGTCTGCCGCGATGATGCTGGAATGGCTCGGTGCCAAGCATCAGCGACCCGAAGCCATCATGGCGGGAGGGCTGATCCGCTCGGCTGTGGACATGGCCTTCGCCGACGGCCTCCATCCCTACGAAATCGGGGGGCGAGACGGCACTCGCGAGATCACGCGACGCGTCCTCGACGCGATCGGACTCGCCGAGCCGGTTGCAGCCTGAACCGATGCCGCTTCCCCCTCCCATTCGTGTCGCAGCGGTCGGCGCCGGCTATTTCAGCCGGTTCCAGTATCGCGCCTGGAAACGGATCCCAGAGGTCGCCCTGGTCGGCATCTGCAACCGGACGCTCGACCCGGCTCTCGCCTTTGCGGCAGAGTTTGCGATTCCTGGGGCGTTCGACGACCTCGGTCGCATGCTCGACGAGACCCGCCCCGATCTGGTCGACATCATCACCCCGCCGGAAACTCATCTCGCGACCATCGCGGCGGTTGCCGCGCGCGGCATCGACATTATCTGCCAAAAGCCGTTCTGCCGCACGCTGGCCGAAGCCAGGCAGGCGATGGACATCGCTGATCAAGCGGGTGTCACGGTGACCATTCATGAGAACTTCCGCTTCCAGCCCTGGCACCGAGAGATCAAGCGCCTGTTGGACGAAGGGGCCCTCGGCGAGGTCTACCAGGCGACGTTTCGTCTGCGGCCCGGCGACGGTCAGGGGGAACGAGCCTATCTTGATCGCCAGCCCTATTTTCAGACGATGCCGCGGCTGCTCGTGCATGAGACGGCGATCCACCTTATCGACACGTTTCGCTTCCTCTTCGGCGAGGCGGAGGAGGTCTTCGCATCCCTGCGCAAGTTGAACCCGCGGATCGCGGGCGAGGATGCGGGCCTAATTCTCCTGGATATGAAGAACGGCGTGCGCTGCCTGTTCGACGGCAATCGCCTGGCCGACCACAAGGCCCGCAACCGCCGGTTGACGATGGGCGAGATGGTGATCGAAGGGCAGCGAGGCACCCTTTCGCTCGATGGCGATGGCGGGTTGACGTTGCGCCCTCATGGCGAGAATGAAGCTCGGGTCGTCGCCTATGCGTGGTTGGACACAGATTTCGGCGGCGATTGCGTTTATGGCTTTCAGCGCCATGTCATTGATCATCGACTTGGCCGCGGGCATCTGGAGAATACGGGGCGCGCTTATCTGACCAACATCGAGATTGAGGAAACGGTTTATGCCTCTGACGCCGAAAGACGGCGGATCGCACTTTGAGCAAGATCGGGTCTCAAGCGCCGAACGCGCCTATCGAGCGCTGAAGGACTTGATTCTTTCGAACGAGTTGCCGGCAGGCAGTCAGTTGCTCGAGCAGGAGGCCGCCCTGCGCCTGGGCATGAGTCGCACGCCCGTTCGCGAGGCCATGATCCGGCTAGAGCAGGATGGCGTCGTCGAGATTAGGCCGCGCCATGGCATGCGCGTCCTGCCGGTTTCAGCCGCCGACATGCGCGAAATTTATGACGTATTGACCTCGCTTGAAGCGACGGCTGCAGAAATGGTTGCGCGCAAGGGCGTCACGGCCGAGGAGCTTCAAGGATTGAAGGATGCCGTGGGCGAGATGGAGGCTGCACTGGCCAGCGACAATCTCGACGGTTGGGCCGCAGCGGATCATCGCTTCCATGAACTCTTGGTGAAGTTAGCCGGCAATCAGCGCCTGCAGCAGATCGTGACCCAGCTCAGCGAGCAGGCCCATCGCGCGCGAATGCTGACGCTGAGACTCCGACCGAAGCCGATCGGCTCCAATCGCGACCATGCGATGTTGGTGGATGCCATCGCCGCACGGGATGAAGAGGCTGCACGGAGAATTCACTATGAGCACCGCGCAAAGGCTGGAGACATGCTTGTCGGCCTGCTTGATAGCCTCGGGTTCAAGCAGCTGTAGGATAGCCTCAACATGCGCAAGCGAGGTTCCGTCGGATCGAGTTCCATCAGGCCCTCACGAGTTTGGCGACGACGGCGAGCA
>NZ_LSKN01000219.1:0-605 GCF_001557075.1 Methylobacterium sp. CCH7-A2 | reverse complement strand
CATTGCCCTGGCCGAATTCGCCATGGCAGCTGGCGCATTGCGCCTGGAAGAGCTCGTCGCCCTGCCGGACCGTGCCCTTGCCCGGCGGCAGGCCGACGCCGTCTGGGCGGACATCGATGTCCCAGGCCTTGATCTCGGCCGGCAGTGCGAGGCGACCCAGCCCGAGCGGCACCGGCTTGGAAGCGGTTGCGGCGGCGGCAGGAGCAGAGGTGGGAGTCTTTGCAGGCTTGGCCGTCTGGGCGATCAGCGGGCCGGCACCGAGGATGGCGAGGCCGGCCAGGCCTGCGAACAGGACGGGCTTAAGCGATCTCGACATTTTCGGTCTCCCCGTTGGGCCGGACCTGCCAGGTCTGGATGCCGTTGTTGTGGTAGATGGAGTTGACGCCGCGGACCTTGCGCAGTTCGTCTTTGGTCGGCTGGACATAGCCGGTCGAATCCATGGCTCGGGACTGGATCAGCAGTTCCTGCCCGGCCCAGTCGAAATCGACGTAGAAGCGCGTCAGCGACTTCTCGAGCACGGGCCCGTCGATGCGGGCGGCCTGCCAGTTCTTGCCGCCGTCGAGCGTGACGTCGACCCGCTTGATCGTACCTCGCCCGGACCAGGC
>NZ_LSKN01000218.1:0-9987 GCF_001557075.1 Methylobacterium sp. CCH7-A2 | reverse complement strand
TCGCCCATCTCGACGAGATGACCCAGCAGAACGCGGCGCTGGCCGAACAGAGCGCGGCCTCCGCCGGCTCGCTCTCCAACCGCATCGGTCAGCTCAACGACCTCGTCGCGGCGTTCCGGACAGGGCCGGAGGGCGCCTCCGTCGGCCAGACAGCGGCCCCGGCCTCGACCGAGCCCGCCCGGCTGCGCCAGCTCGCCGAAGCCGCCTTCGCCCAGACCAAGGCCCAGGCGCCGCGTCCGGCGCCCCGACCCGCGCCTGCGCCGGCTCCGGCCCCGGCGAAGAAGGTCGCCAACAGCCGCGCCAGCGATGCCGGCTGGGAAGAGTTTTGAAGCGAGGTTCAGCCCTTCCCCGTCAGGGGGCGGGCTGAATCGAAGAAGCCGGCCCAGAGATCGGCCGGCGGCCCATCCCGCAGCACGGCCCCGGCGCTGAAGGCGTCGGGGGCGGTGGTCGCCAGATCGTCCCAGGCGATCGGCACCGCCACCGGCGCGCCGGCGCGGGCGCGGGTCGAATAGGGCGCGATCGCGGTCGAGCCGCGGCCATTGCGCAGGTAGTCGACGAAGATCTTCCCCTTGCGCGCTTTCTTCGACAGCGTCGCGGTAAAGCGCGACGGCTCGCTGCCGGCCAGGGCCTGGGCGAAATCGCGTGCGAAGCCCTTGACCCGGTCCCAGCCGGCGCGAGCCTTCAGCGGCATCACGACGTGATAGCCCTTCCCGCCCGAGGTCTTGAGCAGGCTGTCGAAGCCGACCTCCTTCAGGCGGTCGCGAACGGTCAGTGCCGCCTCGCGGACGCGTTCCAGCGGCACGCCCGCATCCGGATCGAGATCGAAGATGATCTGGTCCGGCGTTTCGACGGCTTCGACCGTCGCGCCCCAGAGGTGAATCTCGACCGTGCCGAGCTGGACCAGCGCCGCCAACCCGTCGAAATCGCGGATGAAGAGGAGTTCCTCGCCATCCTTGTCGCGGATCCGGTGGATCGTCTCGGGCATGCCCGGCATGGCGTGTTTCTGGAAGAAGGAATGGCCACCAATGCCGTTCGGCGCCCGGACGAGGCTCAGCGGCCTGTCGATGACATGCGGCGCCATCACCGGCCAGACCGTGGCGTAGTAGTCGAGCAGATCCTGCTTGGTAAAACCGATATCGGGCCAGAGCGGCTTGTCGGGGCTGCTCAACGTCACGGAGGTGGTGGCTTTCGGCGCGACGGACCGGCCAGCGGCTTTCGCCGGCTTGCGTTTCGCCTTGGCCGAACCACTCCTCGAACGGGTCTTCGCCCTGGGCGCCGGCTCTTCGTCCGCAAGCGCCTCCATCGGCTGTTCTGCGACCACATCCTCAGCCGGCTTGTCTTCGCGCAGGCCGAGGAAGCTGGCATGGCGCAGCGTCTTCGAGCGGGTCCAGGCGCCGAACTCGACCTCGGCGACGAGATCTGGCTTCACCCAGACGATGCCTTTTTCGCGGCCGGCTGCGCCCTCGAAGGGCGAGGATTCGCTCCGGAGTGCATCGAGGCGCTTTTTGAGCGCGGCTGCCGAGGCGCGAGTGAAGCCGGTGCCGACGCGGCCCGCCGGCTTCAGCGCCCCGCCCTCGTGATAGGCGACGACGATCGAACCCAGCTCACGGCCCGAGCCCTTGGAGGGCACATAGCCGGCGATGACGAATTCCTGCCGCAGCGTGCATTTCGACTTCACCCAATCGCGCCCGCGGCCGCTGCGATAGGGCGCATCGGCGCGCTTGGAGATGACGCCTTCGAGCCCCATGCGGCAGGCATGGCGCAGCATGGTCTGCCCCGGCTCGATAAAGTGCTCGCTGTAGCGCAGCGGGCCGGTCTCGTCGGCCCCGCGAAACAGATCCTCGAGCCGCCCCTTGCGCGCGAGCAGCGGGTCGGCGCGCAGATCCTGCCCATCGAGATGCAGCAGATCGAATCCGAAGAAGACCAGCGCGCCGGTCGCTCCCTCCGACAGCGCTTCCTGAAGGGCGCCGAAAGAGGAGACGCCGCTGTCACTGAGCGCGACCACCTCGCCGTCGATCAGTGCCGTCGCGCAGGGCAGATCGGCCAGGGCCTTTGACAGCGTCGCGCCGAAACGCTCCGTCCAGTCCAACCCCGAGCGGGTGAGGAGGCGCACGGCGCCATGATCGATGCGCGCCTGCAGGCGGTAGCCGTCGAACTTGACCTCGTGGAGCCAGCGCTCGCCGGCCGGCGGCTTCTCCTGCAGCGTCGCCAGGCAGGGCGGCACGAAATCCGGCAGGGCATCGCGCTGCGGCGCCTTGGCGGTCTTGCGAGCAGCTTTGGATTTCGCGGCCCTTGGGGTCTTCGAACCCTGCTTAGCCGGCGGCTGCCGGCCGGCTTCGCTGACGTCGTTCGTGCCCGGCCGCTTGGTCTTGCCCCAGACCCTCGGCTTGGGCGCCCGGCCGGCGGCGATGTCCTCGATGCTCAGGCCCGACGCAACCGAATGGGGCGCGGTTTCGAGGATGTCCTCGTCCTGACGCGCGGCGGCGTCATCGACCTTGATCAGCAGCCAGTTGTCGCGCTTCTCGCCGCGGCGGGGCTTCAGGCGAACCAGATGCCACTGCCCGGCGAGCTTGTGGCCCTCCAGCATGAAGGAGAGATGGCCCTTCTCAAGGCCGAAGGCGGGATCGCCCTCCGGCACCCAGCGCCCCTCGTCCCAGACGATGACGGACCCGGCGCCATATTGTCCCTCGGGAATCGTGCCTTCGAAGCTGCCATATTCGAGCGGATGATCCTCGACATGAACGGCGAGCCGCTTCTCGTCGGGATCGAGGCTCGGGCCCCGCGTCACTGTCCAAGACCAGAGCACGCCGTCATGCTCGAGCCGGAGATCGTAATGCAGGCGGCGGGCGGCGTGCTTGTGGACGACGAAGGCGCCGCCATGGGCCTTGCGCGCCTGGGCCTTGCCCGACTTGCTCTGCGGCGCCCCTTCCGGCTCGCCGGTTCGGGTGAAGTCCCGCTTGGCACGGTAGAGGTCGAGGCCAGCCATTTGAGGCGCTCCCGGTCGCTCAGGCGCTCTTCTTCGTTCTGGCAGCCTTCGTGGATGATCTGGCGCTGGCGGACGATTTCGCGGCCGCCGGCTTGCCTGCAGCCTTCCCGCCCTTGCCCGGAGCGGGCTTGCCGGCGCCGGCGCCTTCATCTCCCGCCAGGCTCTTCTTCAACGCCTCGAACAGGTTGACGACATTGGCGGGCTTTTCGGCCGCCTGGACCACGGGCGGCTTCTTGCCCTTCTGCTTGGCCTGGATGAGCTCCAGCAGGGCGCTCTCATAGCGGTCCTCGAAGCCCGAAGGGTCGAAGGCCGCCCGCTTCTTGTCGATGATGTGGGTGGCGAGGTCGATCAGCTCGGAGTCGATCTTCGGCTTGCCCAGATCGCCGAAGATCTCGTCTGGCTTCCGGACGGTCTTGTCGTAGCGCAGCGTCGTCAGCAGCAGACCCTTGTCGAAGGGCTCGATCATGACCGGCCGCTCGCGGCGATAGAGCACGATGCGGGCGATGCCGGCCTTCTTCTGCCGCGCCATCGCCTCGCGGATCACTGCGAAGGCCTCTTCCGAGACCTCGTCGGAGGGGGTCACGTAATAGGGCGTGTCGAAATAGATCTGCGGGATGTCGGCGCGATCGACGAAATGCTCGATCGAGAGGGTGTGCGAGGATTCGATCTGGACGGCGTCGATCTCGTCCTCCTCGACCAGCAGATATTCGTCGTCGCCGATCTCGTAGCCCTTGACCTCGTCATCGTCCTCGACCGGCTTGCCGGTGACGCCATCGACATATTGCCGCTTCACGGTGTTGCCGGTCTTGCGGTTGATGATGCGAAAGGAGACCTTCTCGCTGTGATCGGTGGTGCCGGTCAGTTCGACCGCGCAGGAGACGAGTGAGAGCTTGAGATAGCCCTTCCAGGCGGGACGCGGCGCCATCAGGCGGCCCTCGCCGCGAGATGCGGCCGGCGGGACAGCGCCTCGGCGCGCAGGAGATCCTCCCGCGAGGGGGCCGGAACGGGGTCTTCCAGGATCGCGAGCAGGACCTCCCGGTCGAGCTGGCCATTGGCGACGACGGCGGCCAGCGCCTCGCGCGTCTCGCGCTCCGCCCGCAGCTGCGCCGCGAGCGCCAGGATGAGCCTGTCCTTGTCCGAATTCCGCATGACGCAACACCTGCCCGTGGACCCGACTCGTGCAACGGGCGGCCCTCTGTGAGGTTCCACCGGGCGCGCTGGCATTTCCCGCGATTTCGTGTATACCGCCCGCAACCGGCCTCTCCGGCCGGCTGCGCGACCCCTCCCCGATGAGGCGGATCGCGGGCTTCGGACCCTGCTGGACGACATCCCGGCTGCGGCCCGCCAGATCAACACCCAACCGAAGGATCAGACGATGTCGATCACTGCCGAGCGCAAGACCGCGCTCCTGAAGGAATATGCCACCAAGCCGAACGACACCGGTTCGCCGGAAGTGCAGGTCGCGATCCTCACGGAGCGCATCAACAACCTGACCGGCCATTTCAAGTCCCACACCAAGGACAACCACTCGCGTCGCGGCCTGCTCAAGCTGGTCTCGCAGCGTCGTTCGCTGCTCGACTATCTGAAGGGCAAGAACGAGGGTCGCTACAAGACCCTGATCGAGAAGCTCGGCATCCGCCGCTGATCGAGTAGCCGAAACGCCCGGTGCGAATCCCTCGCTCCGGGCGCTTGCTTAAGGGGCCTGCCGCAATGGTGCGGCGATCGCCCCCTTCCAACGCGGCGGCCGCATGGGCGTCCCCCGCATGACCCGCCGGGCGGCTTTCCGTCCATGGCAGGATCGCCGAGCGCTTGGACGCATCGTCCGGACGAGCGCTTCGCCGTCTTGCCCATGGGCAAAGGCGCGAAGGCGGGTCGCATCCGATCCGAAAGATATCTCATGTTCGATGTACAGACCGAAGAACTGATCTGGGGCGGGCGCAAGCTCGTGCTCGAAACCGGCAAGATCGCCCGCCAGGCCGACGCCGCCGTCCTCGCTACCTATGGCGAGACCGTCGTGCTCGCGACCGTGGTTTCCGCCAAGTCGCCGAAGCCGGGAATCGACTTCTTCCCGCTGACCGTGAACTACCAGGAAAAGACCTTCGCCGCCGGCCGCATCCCGGGCGGCTATTTCAAGCGCGAAGGCCGCCCGACCGAGAAGGAGACGCTGGTCTCCCGCCTGATCGACCGTCCGATCCGCCCGCTCTTCGTCGAGGGCTACCGCAACGAGACGCAGGTCGTCTGCACCGTGCTGCAGCATGACCTCGAGAACGACCCCGACATCGTCGCGATGGTCGCCACCTCCGCCGCCCTGACGCTCTCCGGCGTGCCCTTCATGGGCCCGGTCGGCGCGGCCCGCGTCGGCTATGCCGATGGCGCCTACAAGCTGAACCCGCTGATCGACGAGGTGAAGGAGTCGCAGCTCGATCTCGTCGTCGCCGGCACGCAGGACGCGGTGCTGATGGTCGAGTCCGAGGCCAAGCAGCTCTCGGAAGAGATCATGCTCGGCGCCGTGATGTTCGGCCACAAGCACTTCCAGCCGGTCATCGAGGCGATCATCCGCCTGGCCGAGAAGGCCGCCAAGGAGCCGCGCGACTTCACCCCGGCGGACGATTCCGTCGTGCTCGAGGCCGTGCTGAAGCTGGTCGATGCCGATCTGCGCGCCGCCTACAAGATCACCACCAAGGCCGAGCGCTACAAGGCGCTGGACGCCGCCAAGGCGAAAGTCCAGGCGCTGGTGTCGGACACGCCGGACGGCGTCAGCACCTTCTCCAAGGAGCAGGTCGCGGGCCAGTTCAAGGAGGCCCAGGCCAAGGTCGTGCGCTGGACCATCCTCGACGATGGCGTGCGCATCGACGGCCGCGACCTGAAGACGGTCCGCAAGATCGTCTCCGAGGCCGGCATCCTGCCGCGCACCCATGGCTCGGCGCTGTTCACCCGCGGCGAGACGCAGGCGCTGGTCGTGACCACGCTCGGCACCGGCGACGACGAGCAGTTCATCGACTCGCTGGAAGGCACCTACAAGGAGACCTTCCTGCTGCACTACAACTTCCCCCCCTATTCGGTGGGTGAAGCCGGCCGCATGGGTTCGCCCGGCCGCCGCGAGATCGGCCATGGCAAGCTCGCCTGGCGCGCCATCCGTCCGATGCTGCCGGCGAAGTCGGAGTTCCCCTACACGATCCGCGTCGTCTCGGAGATCACCGAGTCGAACGGCTCCTCCTCGATGGCCACCGTCTGCGGCACCTCGCTGGCGCTGATGGACGCCGGTGTGCCGCTCAAGGCGCCGGTCGCGGGCATCGCCATGGGCCTGATCCTGGAGGGCGAGCGCTTCGCGGTGCTCTCCGACATCCTGGGTGACGAGGACCACCTCGGCGACATGGACTTCAAGGTGGCCGGCACGGCCGAGGGCATCACCTCGCTGCAGATGGACATCAAGATCGCCGGCATCACCGAGGAGATCATGAAGGTCGCCCTCGACCAGGCCAAGGGCGGTCGCGACCACATCCTCGGCGAGATGAACAAGGCGCTGTCGGCCTCGCGCGGTCAGCTCGGCGAGTATGCGCCGCGCATCGAGACGATGAAGATCCCGGTCGACAAGATCCGCGAAGTCATCGGCTCCGGCGGCAAGGTCATCCGCGAGATCGTCGAGAAGACCGGCGCGAAGGTCAACATCGAGGACGACGGCACCATCAAGATCGCCTCGGCCGACGGCAAGTCGATCGAAGCCGCGATCAAGTGGATCAAGTCGATCGTCTCCGAGGCCGAGCCGGGCATGATCTATGATGGCACGGTCGTGAAGATCATGGAGTTCGGCGCCTTCGTGAACTTCTTCGGCGCCAAGGACGGCCTGGTCCACATCTCGGAGCTGGCCGCCCAGCGCGTCCAGAAGGTCTCGGACGTCGTCAAGGAAGGCGACAAGGTCAAGGTCAAGTTCCTCGGTCAGGACGAGCGCGGCAAGATCCGCCTCTCGATGAAGGTCGTCGACCAGCAGACCGGCGAGGACATCACCGAGAAGCTCAAGGCCCAGCGCGACGCCGAGAAGAGCCGCGAGAAGCAGTCGGCCGAGTAAGCCGCAGCCCTTCACGCGATTCACGTGAAACGGGAAGCCCCGCATCATCCGATGCGGGGCTTTTTCGTTACCAGCCCCTAGAGCCCAGAAATCGCTGCGCCTTGCTGACAGATTGCCAGAATTGTCACCGCCACGCTGGCCGCTATAGCCCGATCGTCATAGTCTAGACTTATCGGATGCTGCTCCCGGAACCTGACATGACCGCCCACGCCATCACCTCGCTCGACCAGCTCGCGGCGCTTTATCCCAACCCGGTCGCGCCGGCGTCGATCCACAAGGAGATCGATCATGTCGACGCGAACTATGCCGCGCTGATCGCCGCCTCGCCCTTTTTCGTGCTGGCGACCAACGGTCCGGAGGGCCTGGATTGTTCACCGCGTGGAGATCAGCCGGGCTTTGTCACGGTCCGGGACGCGAAAACGCTGCTGATTCCAGACCGAAAAGGCAATAACCGTCTGGATTCGTTGAAGAATATCCTGTTCGACCCGCGAATCGGAATGCTCTTCCTGATCCCCGGATACGGCGAGACCCTGCGCGTCAACGGCGTCGCGACCCTTTCCGACGACCCTGAGTTGTGCGGGCGCTTCGCGATGGCCGGAAAGCTTCCGGCCTGCGTCATCGTGGTCACGGTGGAAAGCGTCTACTTCCAATGCTCGCGCGCGATCGTCCGGGCGGAGCTGTGGAACGCGGCCAGGCATGTCGACAAGCCCAGCGTGCCGAGCGCCGGCACGATCCTGCGGGACATCACGGCGCGCCATGCGGCGATCGAGACCTTCGACGGCGAGGCCTATGACAAGGCGCTGCCGGAGCGGGTCAGGGCGACGCTGTATTGAGGGGTGCGGGATCCCCTCTCCTGTAAGGAGAGGGGTAGGGGAGAGGTGTCGGCCCTGGGGCCGTTTGCACGGGGTGCTTCAGAGGAACGGCTGTGAGGCGGCGGCCCAGGCGTCAAACGGACGACCCCTCACCCTGCCCTCTCCCTACGGGAGAGGGTTCCCCGCGCTGGACTCGCAGCGCGGCCGAGCTTTCAGAGCAGCCCTTCGTTCCCCGCCAGCACCTTCAGGTTCACGTCCGGCCTTGCGCCGACATGGCTGATGATCTCGGCCGCGGCGAGCGCGCCGAGCCGCAGCGAGTCACGCACCTCGCGGCCCGAGGTCAGGCCGAAGAGGAAGCCGGCGGCGAAGAGATCGCCCGCGCCGGTGGCATCGACGACGCGCTCGATCGGGAACACCGGCTCCTCGATCACGCCCTCGGGGGTGACCGCCAGCGCGCCCTTCTCCGAGCGGGTAACGACGGCGAGGATGTTCTCCTGGCGCAGCGCCGCCAGCGCGTCCTCGAAGGCCGCGGCCTGGTAGAGGCTCTTCAGCTCGTGCTCGTTGGCGAAGACGATGTCGACCATGCGGTTGCGGATCAGCCCGACGAACTCGTCGCGGTAGCGGTCGACGCAGAAGGAATCCGAGAGGGTGATCGCGACCTTGCCGCCAGCCTTGTGGGCGATCTCGGACGCCTTGCGGAACGCGTCCTTGGCCGCCGGCGGATCCCAGAGATAACCCTCGAGATAGATGATGTCGGCATTCTCGACCGCCTTCGCATCGACATCGGCGACGCCGAGGCCCTGGCAGGCGCCGAGATAGGTGTTCATCGTGCGCTCGCCATCGGGCGTGACGATGATGAAGGAACGGGCGGTGGCGGGGCCCTCGGTCGCAGCCGGAGTGTCGAAGGCGACGCCGAGCGAGGTCAGGTCATGGCGATAGAGCTTGCCGAGCTCGTCGGCCTTGACCTTGCCGATGAAGGCGCCCTTGCCGCCGAAGGAGGCGAGACCGGCGATGGTGTTGGCGGCCGAGCCGCCCGAGATGACCTTGCCCGGTCCCATGGCGGCGTAGAGGGATTCGGCACGCGCCTCGTCGATCAGCGCCATCGCGCCCTTGGTCAGGCCATGCTTCGCCAGGAAGTCCTCTTCCGCCGCCGCGATGACGTCGACGATGGCGTTTCCGAGGGCGAGAACGTCGGTGCGCGTGCTGGTCATGGAAAGCCTGTTGCTGTGCGAGAAGAGGATGTCGGAAGGGAATGTTGAAGACTGGCCGGGCCTGTCGCATCCATGGCCGTGCGGGTCAAGGCACGTCCCCCGCACGGCCGCGCCGGGCCGCGGCCTCGTCGAGGACCGTACAGAGCCGCGTCAGATCTTCCGGATCGAGCAGGCCGATCTCTCGTGAGAGGCGGTTGGCCAGCAGCGTCGCCTCGGGATCGAGCCCCGCGGTATCGACCGTCACCCGCGGATGGGAGAGATCGGCGAGGCGCACCAGCTCGTCCGCCTCGTCCCAGATCACCCCAAGGACATGGATGACGCCCTGGATCAGGGTGAAGGTCGGGCGGCCGCGCTTGCCGTGCTCGAGGGCCGAGAGATAGGCCGGCGTGACGCCGAGCACGCCCGCCATTTCGGCGAGCGTGATGCCGCGCTCCTCCCGCAGTTCCCTGACGCGCCGACCGAAGGGCGTCACGGTCCCGCCTCACGCGCCCGGCGCAGACGGACATAGAGCGCGCCCGAGCCGCCATGGCGCTGCTGCGCTTCCTCGAAGCCGACGACGAGCGGGCGCAGATCGGGCAGGCGCAGCCAGTGCGGCACGACCCGGCGCAGCACCCCGCGCTCATCGCCGAAGAGGGCTGTTCCGGCCGCGCCCTTGCCGGTCACGACGAGCGCCAGGCGGGTGCCGCGCCCCTGCTCGCGACGCAGGAAGGCGCGCAGGGCCAGATGCGCCTCGTCCTGCCGCATGCCATGGAGATCGATGACGGCCTCGACGCCCTGCTGGCCGCGCCGGAGCTGGGTCCGCAAACGGTTCTCCAGCGGTGCCAGCGGCGGCGGGGCAGGCTTGGGGGCGGGAGGACGGCCCAGGGCGACGCCCGGCGCGGGCTGCGGTTCCTCGGGCATGATCGGCGGGGC
>NZ_LSKN01000217.1:0-43745 GCF_001557075.1 Methylobacterium sp. CCH7-A2 | reverse complement strand
AAGCCTTGAATCAATCCGCGTGTCTCAGGTCAAGCTTTGTCCACGAGGCCTAGGTATAGCTGCAAAACGGCATTTACTGAAGAGGATGCCCCGAGAGCCACAGGTGATGTCTGATCGCTATGGTTTGGGCGGCACGCCGACAATTACCGAGGTAACGAACGCCTACGATGCCGCCTTGGCATTTGTTAGCCAGGCCTCCCGAGCGTTCAAACGCGACATCGATATAGGCGGCGCTCGATTCCTCCTTAAGAAACCGCCGTGGTTAGAACTACCCCCCACGTCGAATGAGCAGGAGGTGGGGCCTCAGCCTATCGGTGCCCCCTACAGCTCCTCTTAGCAGTATCTTGGCGACATCGGACGCGCCGCGTGGCGATGGTGCTCGCTGATACCATTTTGGCGTCGCAGTTCCTCATTGGCTCGCCATAGCAGCTCCGTGGCCGACAGGCTGACTAGCAACGGATTGGTTCTTAACGAGTTCGCGGCCAATACCACGACGGCCACCTCGTGCTCCGCAACTTCGGCGAGCTGACGCCGGGCCGCAACCGCCTGAACCCGCTTGGCTGAAACGCGCTCGGCCTCTGCCTCTAAAGCCGCCTGGAAGACGCCTGAGAGGCGGTTGGCGTCCTCATGGCGCTCTCTGGCGCGGCGATCATCCTCAGCCGCCTCAGCGGCTTCCTGGCGAAGCCTGCGTGCCCGCCCGCCGATCCATGCTGCTAGAACTGCGAAGCCTCTTGGTTCGGCGGCCTTGATCGCGTCGAGGCGCGCACTGGCCGCGTGCATCGCATCCCGCGTCGCCCTGCTCGCCTGCCGCGCGCGGTCGGCGCGGAGCCGTGCCTGGATCAGGCTGTCCGGCATCGGCAAGGGGACTCTCGCAAGGGCGAGCTTTTCGCGAGCAGCGTCATGAACTTCCCGGAGTTCATCGAGCCGGCGTTGCAGATAGCGGCGCTCGACCTCGGCCTTGATCTCAGGCATCGAGATCGCGGAAGCTAGCGCTGTCGCTGCGGCACGATCCCGGACACGGCGACGGGCCGAGGCAGGATCACCTGCTCGATGCGGTGCAGGCTGCCGCGGATGCTCCGCTGCTCCACCAGGATGTCCGTTAGGGCCTCGCGGATCAGATCCAACGGTGTCGGCCCCTCCCGATCCTCCAGCAAATCGAGTAGGCGGAGCAAGGTCTCGGTCTTGCTGTCGACCTTCCGGGTGCGGATCAAAAGCTCCTGTTCGAGGGGCGGCATTGTAGTGCTCATCGGTTACCTCCATTCGGGCGACGACATCGCCGCGCTTCTGCCTGACAATCCGGTCCAGAGCGCCGATGACGACGCCGCCTGACGATTGCACGACCCAGACACCCTGCTTCTGACCCGGCACGACGAGCAGGCCAGCCTCGGCCAAGGCGGCGCGGAAGGATGCCGGTGTGTCGCCCTGCGACCATGCGGCGGTCACGACTGAGCGCGCCGCGACATCATCAATGCCTTGACGGGTCAGGGCTTGCCTTGCAGAGGCCGTCACGACGGATCGCGGGACCGGTTCAACGCACTCGGTCGTCAGCAGCGCATCGGCGATCTCGGGAAGGCCCCGCGCACGAAGCGCCTTGGCGACGGCCTTGTCATGCCGGCCACGTGTCAGGGGTTCGTGATGGGACCATTCCAGTTCCCTCGCCAGGCGCTCAAGCCGCAGATGTGACCAGGCATCGTCAAGGCGCTGACTGGGGCCGAGCCAGTGCGATACGACCACATGAGCGTGCAGCGACCCGCGTCCGGCTGCGCCTGGCTTGTGATGCAGGACGATGACGTGAGGATGGGTCGCCGGATCGCCGCCCAGTTCCCGAACGACGGACGCTGCGGCCACTACGAGATCACCTGCGGCCCATTCCGCTGACGGAGAAAGTGAGATGTGATGGAAGGCCGCTGCGCCTGGTGGCGCGAGACGGCGCATGGCGTTAAGCGCCGCTTCGACACCCATAGCGGCGAGGCCGACCATGGAATGCACCCGTGGAGGAATTCCGGCATCCGGCTTCATGAGGTGCTTGGCGAGATTTCGGGCATCGCGTCGTGTCCGACCGTGTCGGGCATGCGCTATGATCACCGGGCCGACGCCTCCAAGCGTGCATCGATCAGGGCCAGTTGCGCGCGAAGGCGATCAAGCGCGTCGGCATCGACGCGCCCGCCAGTATGCGCATGCCGGCAGAGCTGATTTGCGAGCCCACCGACCCTGCTGACCGCGACCGTGGCCTCTCGTAGTGCGACGGTCAGCTCGGTTTGCTGGCGAGGCATCGGGCGGCGGCGGGTCGTCCCGATGGCGCGGCGCACAGCCTCGGCGGCATAGGTGGAGGTCCCGATGCCTGCCGCCGTTGCCGCCTCGCGAAGCGCGGCAAGCTCGTCGGGGCGCAGCTTGTAGGAGAGCGGACGATGGACGACGGCCATGACTTGCCTCGGGGGTTCCACAGGGGGCTTGCCCCCTTGGCCAGTCTGCGCGTACTACCGCGCACTGCTGGCTTTCAAAGGCTACCTGATGATTATGCGCGCTCTCGAAAGGGTCAATGGTAGTACTCGATTCGGAATCCGTGCGGCGTTTCTTGCGCGTCCGTAACCGATTCGTTTCCTCCCGCAACCGCCCCCGCCGGTAATACCGTTGCGTTAGATTCGCGTTAACCAGACAATTGTGCGACCGCCAACCTACGGGGCTGCACATGACTTGGAATCCAGAATACACGCCCGCTCCTTCCGTGTTCTCTCCAACGACGGAAACCGTTGTCTGGGACGGAGACGCCGAGGCATTCGTCAGGCTGACGATCGCCGCCTGTGGCAGGATTTTGGCTCGCAGCGAACTTGATCCGCCGGAGCGGCGGGCGGCACTGCGCCGCCTCTTCGCGCTGCGCACCAGCCGGGAAGAGCAGAGGGCAATAGGCCGCCTCCTGAGGGATTTCAGTCTGCTCGTAGTGCGAGGTGCCGCGCCCACCGCAGCGCCGATGTCCCAGCGGGTTGAATTGCTGTCCAGACTGTTCGTAGCCAGTTCCGACAGCCAAGCGGTGGCGGCATTCGTCGAGCACATGGAGATCGGGATGCGCGACTTCCTCGTCCTGGCCTGGTGCGTGGCTGCCGTCTCCGTAGCAGCCGGCGATCCGCTGCCGCGACTGGAAGACCTCGATGCCGATCTGCCCTTCATGCCGGCATATGGCCTGGATCGCCCTGCATCCCAGTTCGATGCCGATGCGATCCTAGCCGAGATCGATGCCGACGAGCCGGAGGGTGGCGGTGGACCCGCTCTGCGCCCCACCTTCTCCCGGCAGTAGGCGTCACGGCCTGCATCGCCGTGACGATCAGCCCCGCACCGGCAGAGCTGGCCGGGTTGCGCCGCCGGGGTGGGGCGGGTGGCTTCCACTGCGTCGAAAGCCTGCTGGGACGCTGTGCCGCGCTCCTACGACCGTGCGGGCTGCCAGCGACATGAGATCAAGCGGCAGCTGGCCCATCGTCGGCGGCCAATGCCCGATAGACGCTTGCCCTGGCGATCCCCAGTTTCTTGGCAATCTCCGATGGCCCTAGGCCATCCTGGCGAAGCCGAGCGATCTCGCCGGCATCGATGGACGGCTTTCGCCCCCGGTAGACTCCCGCCGCTTTCGCCTTGGCGATGCCCTCCAACTGCCGCTCCTGCCGAAGGCTCGTCTCGAATTCGGCGAAGACCGCTAGCATGTCGAGGAAGGCCTTGCCGGCGGCGGTGCTGGTGTCGATAGGCTGCTCGGTCGCCTTCAGCGCAACGCCCTTGGCCTTCAACTCGCGGACAATGTCCTGCAGGTCGCCAACCGAGCGGGCGAGCCGGTCGATCCGGGTTACGACAAGAGTGTCGCCGGACCGCACGAAGTCCATGAGGATGCGCAACTCCTTGCGCCCCTCCGTCGTTGTCCCGGTGATCTTCTCCTCGCGGATCGTCGTGCAGCCGGCGCGGATCAGAGCCTCGCGCTGGACGGTCAGATGCTGGTCGGTGGTCGATACACGGGCATAACCGTATAGGCGGGCATCGGGCTGCGACATGAAACACCTTGTCTCGTTTGGGTCTAGAGATAGCCAGCTTGCCGTCTCAGAACGCATTGAACAACCCTAAAGAGACGGCTTTCTTGTCTCATGAGATTGACCCGCTAGGGTATACCCGATTGAGACGGCGCGCTGATGCTGACTGATCGGCCTGAGATGACCGCCCACATCATCCGTCAGGAGGCTTCTCCAACGCTCTTCGCGCCTGATCCTCAAGGAAGCGCCGAATGCGTCGTTGAATGGGTCTGGCGGGCTTCCCGTTGCCTTCTCGACGGCTGAGCGGACGCTTGCCGCCGTATGGCCATGCTTGCCACATCCATCGCATTCGATACGGTATGCGCTTGGGCATGAAGGCATGGGTATCGCGGTCGACCTCGATGGACGATGGGGTGACGCTGGGAACGGGATGTCCAGTCGAGGGGAGAGTTAGCCCGAGATTCGTTGTAGAATACCCCCGCGAGGTGGCCTCGGGCGTCGTGGCAGGCTCGCCGCTACCCGTGTGAGGCGCGGGGACGCTCCTAGGGTCCGGCGCCAGGACGGCGCAGAGCCTTCTACAGCCGTCCAAGCGGAGCCGGACGTATCCAACGACGCCGTCGCTGCCAGCCCCCCTCCAGAGTGCCTCCCGGCGCATTTGGCGCGGTTTCTTGGGCAGGACGGTCACAGTGCTTCCGCTGCGTTCAAGTTGGTGGTCCGCGATCTGGCGACGGAAGACGGCGAACTCGCCGGCGGGACGGACCAGCCGTGGCCGGTCCAGGTCCCACAGCTCTAAAAGGGCATCGTCAGGCCAGCGCTGCATTTCACGATGGTCTACGACCCACTGCGTCATGTAATTGACCACGGAGGCAGGGTTTATCAGCGGCTTTTCGCCGCTCCATGGCGTCGAAAATTTGGTTCCGATGCGCTGGCGAACAGTATCGAGGTCGCCGATTGCAACATCCCAAAGGCAATGGGCATGGACATCCCACCTACCCATCTTCAAATCGAAACGGATATGCACCACGGTGAGTAGCGGGCGCAGCAAACCTTCGGACACCAGCCGCTTCGTGAACGTGTTGTATTTGTCGGCGAAGCGCTCCAACTCAGCCGCGAGTTCTCCGATGGCAGCCTTGGCCGCCTGGGCTTTACCCGGAGCCGCCTTGGCCGGTCTGGGCCGTAGTAGGAAATGGCGGGTATTGGAGAGATCGCGGCCCTCCTTGAAGAGGTCGAATTCGGCGCTGGTACGCGCAGCGCGCTTCCCGAGTATGCGGGCGAAGGCCAAGCGCTCGCGATAGGCCGGCGGCTCGAACAGGCGTCCCGGTTCGACTTCCACGTCCTGAAAGACCCGGCGATCTGATCGGAACGGCTCGCGACCGAGGCGAAGCAGCCGCTGGGCGGTCTGCTCGTCGAACGCATGCCGTTCGTCTGGTGTCAGCGGAGGACGCTTCTCGGGCACATCTTGACGGTTCTCCGGGCGAGCGTTCAGCAACTCGTCGGGCAAGTCGTCTTCGAAAAGCGCGAGTAGGCCGGCATCAAGCATGGGGGGCTCCGGCGCGGCGGCGGCCAGCCTTCGCCTTCATGTCGCGCTCGGCGACGGCTACAAACATCGCCCGATCCTCAGCAGCACCGGGAGCGGGCTCACCGCGCGCTCCGTGGTAGTTGAGATGATCGAGGTCTACGCCGATAGAGATGGCATCGAGGGTTGTCTTGAGATGTTTCATGAACACGCCCTTCGAATAGCGCGACCTCTCGCTCGAACGGACGCCACTGTCATGGCCGGTGATCTCGTCTGCCCAGCCGAGATTGAGCCCTGGCATGTTCTGCAGATCGGTCGAAACGTTGTGTCGGAAGCTATGGAAATCGACCAACAAAACGTAGCAGTCGATACCCCGACGATACTCCGTGAACCAACCGCTGAAGGCTGCCGACCTACGGCTTCCTACGCCCTGAGGAATCAACTCGGGGAACAGCGGTTCGTCTGCTGCCCGGCCCCAATACCGGTATTCGAGGAACCCCATACGCAGAAGCGCCTCCGGGATCGGGAGATCGCGATCCGATTCCGGGGTCTTGCTATCCCTGATGCTCAGGCAAGCGATACCGTCGATCATGATGATGTCGCCTACCTTGAGTGAGCAGATTTCATCCTCGCGAGCGCCGGTATGCCGTCCGAGCAGCGGCACCCAGAACCGCGCGTCCTTGAAGATCATCGTGCCGGCGGTGGCACGGCGATGAAAGCTCTTGCTCCCGGTCCAGACCGGCGAGGTGAACAGCGTCTCCACCATCGCGGGCGGCCATGCCTTCCGCTCATGACGCGCTTGCTTGCCCTTGGGTTTCGGCTGGATGAAGCCCGTGAACGGGCTCTCCGCCTCCTTCGGCAGCCGACCATTGATCTGGCACCAATTCCAGTACTCGATCAAATTGCCCGTGTGCTTGTCGACGGTCTTGACCTTCAATCTGGGGATCATGGCCGCCTTGGGCGGTCGGGTGTCGTCGATGACCTTGGCGTCCTGAATGACCTCTCTCAACGGCATGCCGCGCCAGCACTTCGCCTTGTCGTAGAACTTGGGGAGGGCGAACAGCAGCCTGCGAAACTCCGAGACCTGCGCTCGGTCTATATCAGCTGCCGGCTTGTTCCCGACCAGTTCCTGAAACAGCTTCCGGGAGGATCGGCCATTGGAAGCGGTATCGGCCTTCCAGAGGCCGTTAGAGAGCTTCGATGCCTCGAAGTCATTCCAGTGGCTAAGGAACGGTGCAGCCGGCATCGGCTTCGCTTTTTTCGGCATCCATGGCCCTGACGCCTTCGGCGGGATTGGCGCGATCTCGCCTGCCGCGATCCGCGAACGTTCCTCGGCGATGGCGGCCAGTCCGCGCAGCATGGTGCGGGCCAGAAGCTGTCCATCAGGCGACGCACGGTCAGTGGCAGGGGCGATCACCTTCATCATGCCGCCGATAATCGGCTCCATGCTGCTCGCGGCCTCGGGATCACGCCCCGACAAAGCCGCAGAGATCGCCTGCTTTTCCCGGGGGCGCACCACGGTATCGCCGATGATGCGGAACAAGTCGTCCAATTCGCGGGTCGGGACCGATCCCATCTGATCGGCTTCGGCCTTGCTGAAGTAGGCGTAGCCGCCGGATGCCGACAGGTCGGCCTCGAAGCGCTCCGAGCAGACGTCCACCCAGATGCGGACGCGCTGCTCGGCCTCGCTGCGGCTCATGGTGGTGGCAAGGTCGGTCAACAGGCTCTCCATCGCAACGCGGACGGCGCGCGCTCGCGAGATGGCGAGCGTGCGCGAATTCGTCCTGAGGTTGACGATAAGCTCACCCGGAAGTTCGAATTCGACAATGCCCTTCGGAATACGGGCTCGAAACCGATACCTGTCGCCGCGCCGTTGGAGGTAATGTCCGTGCCGCATGTGGTCCACCAATGTGGACCGATTTCGCGCCCCAGGAGAGGGGTCTCGCCTAAACTGTTGCCAAATCCCGCTTTTCAGGAACTTGGCTGGGGGACTAGGATTCGAACCTAGACAACCAGAGTCAGAGTCTGGGGTCCTACCGTTAGACGATCCCCCAATGGCCTGGAGCGCGAAGCGCGCCCGCCTTTGGTGTCGCGGGGTCTAATCAAAGCTTCGGCGAATGGCAAGCCCCGAAATGCCGGTTCCAGCGCGGGTCGGTTCCCGGCGCTGCAGTGACTGTTGCGGCCGCTGTGGCTTGGGCCACTGCTCGCCGCACTTCCGCACGGACCTGGCCAGGCAGAGCACCGAATCGCAGCGCGCCACGAGGCGCTCCCTCCCGGGTCCGCCCGCCGCTCAGCCCGTGCTCAGCGTGCGCCGGACGGCGTCGCGCCAGCCGGCGATCTTGCGGCTGCGCTCGCTCTCCGCCATGCCGGGCGTGAAGCGGCGCTCGAGCCGCCAGAGATCGGCGAAGCGGTCGGGTTCGGGCAGGAGGCCGGCATCGAGCCCGGCGAGATAGGCAGCGCCCAGTGCCGTCGTTTCGCGCAGGCTCGGCCGGTCCACCGGCAGGTCGAGGAGATCGGCAAGGCGCTGCATCGTCCAGTCCGAGGCCGCCATGCCGCCATCGACGCGCAGCACGGAGCGGGTCCCCTGCCCGGCCCCGCCCGCGGCCTGCCCCCAGTCGGCATGCATCGCCTCGATCAGGTCGAGCGTCTGGTAGCAGACGCTCTCCAGCGCGGCCCTGGCGAATTCGCGCGGGCCGGAATTGCGGGTCAGCCCGAAGATCGCGCCGCGCGCCTGCGCATCCCAATGCGGCGCGCCCAGCCCGACGAAGGCGGGTACCAGATAGACCTCCTGCGCCGGATCGGCGGCACGCGCCAGCGGGCCGGTCTCGCTCGCCTCCTTGATCAGGCCGAGCCCGTCCCGCAGCCATTGCACCGCCGCACCCGCAATGAAGATGGAGCCCTCCAGCGCATAGGTCCGCCGGCCCTCGAGCTGATAGGCGACCGTGCTGAGCAGCCGGTGCTGCGAGGCGACGGGCTTTTCGCCGGTGTTGAGCAGCGCGAAACAGCCCGTGCCATAGGTCGATTTCACCATGCCCGGCGCGAAACAGGCCTGGCCGATCGTCGCGGCCTGCTGGTCGCCGGCGATGCCGCGCACGGGGATGGCGGCGCCCAGCAGCGCCGGGTCGGTCTCGCCGAACAGGCCGGCGCAATCTTTCACCTCCGGCAGCAGCGAGGCCGGAATGTCGAACAGCGAGAGCAGGTCCTCGTCCCAGATGCCGCGATGGATGTCGAAGATCAGGCTGCGCGAGGCGTTGGTCGCGTCCGTGGCATGCACGGTCCCGCCGGTGAGCCGCCAGAGCAGGAAGCTGTCGACCGTGCCGAAGGCGAGTTCGCCGGCTTCGGCGCGGCGTCGCGCGCCCGGCACATTGTCGAGCAGCCAGGCGATCTTGGTGGCCGAGAAATAGGGGTCGATGCGCAGGCCGGTGCGGGACGCGACCAGCGATTCATGGCCGGCCGCGACGAGCGCCGCGCAGGCCGGCGCGGTGCGGCGGTCCTGCCAGACGATGGCGCGGTGGATGGCGCGGCCGGTCGTCCGGTCCCAGACCAGAGTCGTCTCGCGCTGATTGGTGATGCCGATGGCGGCGATGTCGGCGGCCGTGAGTCCGGCCTTGGCGATCGCCTCCCGGCAGGTCGCCAGCACGCTCTCCCAGATGTCCTCGGGCTCGTGTTCGACCCAGCCCGAGGCCGGGAAATGCTGGGCGAACTCGCGTTGCGCGCTGGCCACGAGCCCGAGGCCCGAATCGAAGACGAGGGCGCGCGACGAGGTCGTGCCCTGGTCGATCGCGAGAAGATGGCGTGCGACGGCCATGCTCGGCCTCCCTGTCTGCGGCTGCGGCCCGTCTGCCGCGCCCGTTGGCGGCGGAGACTGGCCGATGCCGGCCCGCCAGGGCAAGGGCTGAGCCTCCACCGCCGATCGGCCTGCGACCGAAGGTTCCGCTTGGCACTGCGGTCCCGCTGTTGTTACGCTTTGATTCCAAAGGGCCGGCCCATGAGCCGGCCGGCGCGGCGACAGCCGGAGGAACGGGCGGAGTGGAGGTCGAGGACCGGCAGGAACGCAATGTCGCGGCGACGGCGCTGCCGCTTCTGCATGGCGCCCGCCCGCAGCCCGGCGTCGCGCTCCGTGGGCCCTCGCTCGCCTCTCCCGAAACGGCACCGCTCCCCTCCCTGGCGGATGCGGTGATGCCGGCCGCGATCCTGCCCGCCGCAGCACTTGCGGCCGAGGACGCGGCGCTCGACCCGCGCGCCCTTCCGCGCAGCCCGCCCGCGACCTATGCCGCGCTCGATCTCGGCACCAACAATTGCCGCCTGCTGATCGCGCGCCCCGCGCAGCACGGCTTCCGCGTCGTCGATGCCTTCTCGCGGATCGTGCGGCTGGGCGAAGGGCTCGCCGCCAGCAGCCGCCTCTGCGACGCGGCGATGGACCGTGCCGTCGAGGCCTTGAAGATCTGTCGCGGCAAGATGCTCCACCGCAATGTCACCCGCGCCCGGCTGGTGACGACGGAAGCCTGCCGCGCCGCCGTCAACGGCTCGGATTTCGTCCGCCGTGTTGCCGCGGAGGCGGAACTCGAGCTGGAGATCATCGACCAGCGCACCGAGGCCACGCTCGCCGTCTCCGGTTGCGCCGCCCTGGCCGATCCGGCGGCGGAGGGCGTCATCGTCTTCGACATCGGCGGCGGCTCGACCGAGATCGTCTGGATGGGCGGGCGCAGCGAGGCGCGCGACCCCGCCGCCCGCATCCGTGAATGGGCCTCCCTGCCGATCGGCGTCGTCACGGTGGCCGAGCGCTATGGCGGCGTCGACGTCAGCCGGGCCCTGTTCGAGACCATGGTCGAGGATTGCGGCCGCGAGCTCGAGGGCTTCGCAACGAAGGCGGCCGCCGCCCGCGGCGCCCGGAATTTTCACCTTCTCGGCACCTCCGGCACGGTGACGACGGTGGCCGGTATCCATCTCGGCCTCGCCCGCTACGACCGGCGCGAGGTCGACGGCTTGTGGATGCGGCAGGAGGATATCCTCGCCGTGATCGACCGGCTCGTCGAAATGGACTATGCAGCCCGCGCGGCCAATGCCTGTATCGGTCGCGAGCGCGCCGATCTCGTCCTGGCCGGCTGCGCGATCTTCGAGGCCATCCGCCGCGCCTTTCCGAGCGAGCGGGTGCGGATTGCCGATCGCGGCCTGCGCGAGGGCATCCTGCTCAGGATGATGCATGAGGACCGCGCCTGGTGGCGCCGGAGATGAGATGACGCCCTCCCCCCGCAGCGCCCGCACGATCCGGACCCCGGCATGAGCGGCGGCGGCAAAACCGGAGGCAAGGGCGGCGGTTCCGCGAAAATCGGCTCGACCAAGGCCGGCAGCGCGCGCGTGCCCGGCAAGCAGGCTCCCAAGAGCGCCGCCGGCGGCGGCGGCTCGCGCGACCTGCGCGTCAAGGTCAAGAAGGCCGGCAAGCTCAAGCATTCCTCGCAGCTCTGGCTCGAGCGCCAGCTCAACGACCCTTATGTGAAGCGCGCGCGCGAGCTGGGCTATCGCTCCCGCGCCGCCTTCAAGCTCGAGGAGATGGACGACCGCTTCCGCTTCCTCAAGCCGGGCCAGAAGCTGATCGATCTCGGCTGCGCCCCGGGCGGCTGGTGCCAGATCGCCGCGGCGCGCATCGGCCTCGACAAGGGCAAGGGCCGCATCGTCGGCATCGACCTGCTGCCGGTCGATCCCATCCCCGGCGTCGAGCTGATCGAGATGGATTTCATGGCGGAGGAGGCCCCCGCCCTCCTGACCGAGCGCCTCGGCGGCCGCGCCGACGGCGTCATGTCCGACATGGCCGCCAACACCACCGGCCACAAGAAGACCGACCACATCAAGATCATCGCGCTCGCCGAGGCTGCGCTCGACTTCGCCCATGCGGTGCTGGCGCCCGGCGGCTTCTTCCTCGCCAAGCTGTTCCAGGGCGGCGACAGCGCGACCTTGCTGGCGGGGCTCAAGCGCGACTTCACCACCGTGCGCAACATCAAGCCGGCATCGAGCCGCGCCGATTCCTCGGAACTCTATGTGCTGGCGACAGGGTTCCGTCGGAAGACCGAAGAACCGGGCGAGGACGCGGCCTGAGCCAGAGGTCCGGCAGCGGCGCGGCGGCGGCCGTTCAGTCCCGCTCCGGAAACAGGTCTGTCGGCAGCCTGTCGGGTCTGTAGGTCCCTGGCTTGCTCTTCTCCACCGAGTGCCAGATCCACACCCCGAAGCCGATCAGCCCGAGCATCGGGAACATCATCTCCGCAACGGGGATGGTGCCGCCCGCCGTCTTCAGCAGGATGAAGCCGCCCGCGCCGCCGAAGACGATCAGGGCGATGACAAGCGCGATCTGCAGCACGCGGTGCCGGCCCTCCGGCACCCCGCGCAGGAAGCGGATGCGCGCGGCGTCCTGCGGCGGAATCCGCCGGTGCAGATCCTCGACGAAGGCGATGAAGACGGGATCGCGCTCGGGATCGTTGCCGCCCAGCGGCGTGCCGGAATGAACCTGCAGCGGCAGGCCGCGATCGAAAACGAGTTCGATCATCGCCTCCCAGGGGTTGCTCTTGGCGCCGTGGATGGCCTGGATCCGCACCGAGCGCAACTGCGAGTAGGGGCGCAGCCCGTCCCGTCCGTCGAGCGCATAGCTGATGCCCTCGTCGCTCAGCGTCAGACGCGCCTCGGCCAGCTTGCGGCGCATCGCGCCATCGCCGATCGCGAGGTCATAATCAGCCGGGGCGCGGGGTTCCGCCGGGTCCATGGCTCATGCTCGCCCGCCGCGGCGGCAGATGGCAAGATCGGTCCTTGGCCCATGCTCTGCGCCCAACCCCGAGAGCCTCAGGGTCGCTGCGCCTCTCTGCCCTGAGCCGTCAGCAGGGTCACCGCCGTCTGGTCGAAGGACAGAAAGGTCGATCCACCCAACCAGGCGCCCTCCTGGGCGATCACGCCATCGGCGAAATCGCCTCCCGCATCGAGCATGGCGAGGCCGGCCTCGACGGCGGGCCGGTTGGTCTCGACGGCGGCAACGGCGAGCAGGGCCCGGATCGCTGCGGAAATCTCGGCCGGCTGAAAGCGATAAAGCCGGCGCAGCACCCAGACGAATTCGCACAGGCACGGCAGCGTCACCGCGATCACGGTCGCTTCCCTCAGGCATTGCTCGGCGCGTCTCGCCTGTTCTGCGTCATCGCGGACGACGGCGCGGATGAGGATGTTGGTATCGACGGTGATCCTCATTCCTGACCGGCCCAGCCTCGGGCGGCGGCCTCGTTGATCTCGTCGATCGTGGCGACCGTCGTCGATTTCCCGGCGAGAAGCCCGAGAAAGCCGTCGATGGTTCCGGGCGGCCGCGCCGCGCTCAGGGCGGCCCGGCCATCGGGCAGCAGTTCGAGTTCGATCTTCTCGCCCGGCTTGATGCCGAGATGCTGCAGGACCTCCTTGCGGAATGTCACCTGTCCGCGCTCGGTCACGGTCAATGTCGCCATCCAGCCGCCCTCCCAGAAGCGAATGTAATGCAAGGTTGCATTACATTCAAACGATCACAGCTCACTCCAGCGGCTTCTGGTCGGCGATCGCCTGGGCCGTCGCCTTGCGGGCGCTGGAAGGCGGCTCGGCCAGCATGTGCCCGGAGACCTCGGCCCCGGCATCGGGGGCGAGCCGCGCCATCATCAGCACGGACGAGGCCGAGATCAGTCCGACCAGCACGAAGGCGGGCCAGAAATCGGCCGCACCGAGCGCGCCCCCGCCATGGACGAGATTGGCCGCCTCCAGCGCGAAGGCGCCGATGGTGACGCCCATGCTGAGCGAGAGCTGCTGTGCCACGCTCGACAGGCTGGTCGCGCCCGACATGTCCCGGTTGGAAACGTCGGCATAGCTCAGCGCGTTGATGCCGGTGAACTGCAGCGAGCGGAAACAGCCTCCGACCAACAGCACCGACAGCATGATCCAGTGCGGCGTCGACGGCGTGAACAGCCCCGAGGCCGCGAGGAAGGCCGCGCCGACCACGGCGTTGACGGTCAGCACGCGCCGGAAGCCGTAGCGGGCGAGGATGGTCTTGGCCGCCGTCTTCATCAAAAGCGCGCCCGCCGCCGAGACAAAGGTGATCAGCCCCGATTGCAGCGCGTCGAGCCCGAAGCCGAGTTGCAGCATCAGCGGCAGGAGGAAGGGAATCGCGCCGATCCCGGTCCGGAAGATCGAGCCGCCGACGACGCCGATCCGATAGGTCGGGATCCTGAACAGCGACAGGTTCAGCACGGGATGGGCGACCCGCCGCGAATGGAACCAGTAGGCGACGAGCGACGCGATGCCCGCGGCGACGCAGGCATAGGACACCGCTTCGGGCACGAGATGGCGCCCGCCCGTCGCCAGCCCCAGCATCAGGCTGGCGAAACCGAAGGCCGAGAGCAGGAAGCCGCGGATGTCGAGCGGGGCGACGTCCTCCTCGCGCACATCCTCGAAGAACAGGCTCGCCAGGACGATGCCGACGATCCCGATCGGGATGTTGATGAAGAAGATCCAGCGCCAGTCGAAATAGGTGGTGATGAAGCCGCCCAGCGGCGGCCCGACGACCGGGCCGACCAGTGCCGGCACGGTCAGATAGGCGAGCGCGCCGACGAGCTCGGCCTTGCTGACGCTGCGCAGGATGACCAACCGGCCGACAGGCACCATCATGGCCCCGCCCATGCCCTGCACGAAGCGCGCGCCGACGAAGGCGCCGAGCGAGTTCGACAGCGCGCACAGCACCGAGCCGAGCATGAACACCGCCAGCGCCGCCCGGAAAATCGTACGCGCGCCATAACGGTCGGCCATCCAGCCCGAGATCGGGATGAAGACCGCGAGGCTGACGAGATAGGAGGTCAGCGCCAGCTTGAGCGCGATCGGGTCCTCGCCGAGCGACTGCGCGATCACCGGCAGCGAGGTCGCGATCACCGTCGAATCGGTGTTCTCCATGAACAGCGCACAGGCGACGATCAGGGGCAGGAGCTTAGCGCGCTGCAAGACGGATGTCCTCGCGGGAAATGGCAGCCTTAACGCCCGGAGCCGGGCAAGACGAGGGCAGGATCGGTGCGGAATCGCCTCCAGACCGGGCGCAACGCGCAAGGCCGCCATGCGTTTCGTTCGCGGGGCGGGCACCAGAGCAGCCCCGCCATGCGTTTCGCACCGTGCCGGCCGTCCCGCCCGGTCCCCATCTGAACGGCACAGGGGCTCAACCCACACCGTTCCGGAGACCTCCGATGTTCGACCGCCTTCCCTTCCCCGCCCTGCGCCGGGCCGCCCGGCTCACCGGGCTCTGCTTTCTCGCCGGGCTGGGCCTGGCCGGCACGGGCGGACGTGCCGCCCAGGCCCAGCCGGCGCCCAAACCCTCGACGAGCTGGGAGATCGGCTGTGCCCAGACCGTGGTTTCGCCCGGCTATGGCGACGGCCTGCGCGTGATGAACTGCATGCGCCAGAAGGATTGCCAGGAGATCGCCAATCGCGAGGGCCGCACGGTCTTCGAGGCCGGCTGTTTCGGCGTCGCGCCGAGCCCGCCGCGGCTGCCCGCCGGCGCCGTGCGCTCGAATCCGCAGCGCCAGGGATAGGCCCGCGCCACGGTCGCCGATGTCTTCGCCGCGCCGCAGCAAAATTTGTGGCGCGGTGGTCTAGCGGCCACGGGGAGCCCGTGCTAACGGGCCTCGTCAACCCGGTCGCGGGCGCCTCCCGCAAGACCGCAGCAGAGCCGGCCAGTCCGGTGTCGGAGTTGACGATGTCCCAAATGCTCGACGGCCTGATTCGCGACGGTCTCACCTTCGACGACGTGCTGCTCGAGCCGGGCCCCTCCGAGGTCATGCCGGCGGATGTCGACATCCGCACCCAGCTCACCAGGACGATCTCGCTGAACCTGCCGATCATCGCCTCCGCCATGGACACGGTGACGGAAGCAAAGATGGCGATCGCCATGGCCCAGAACGGCGGCCTCGGCGTCGTCCACCGCAACCTGGAAGCCGATCAGCAGGCCGCTCAGGTCCGCCTCGTCAAGAAGTTCGAATCGGGCATGGTCGCCAATCCGATCACGATCTTCCCCGACGAGACGCTGGGCGATGCGCTCGCGATCATGAAGCACCATTCGATCTCCGGCATTCCGGTGGTCGAGCGCGGCCCGCAGGGCCACAAGGGCAAGCTCGTCGGCATCCTGACCAATCGCGACGTCCGCTTCGCCGCGAACCCCGAACAGCCCGTCTCGGAGATCATGACCAAGGACCGGCTGATCACGGTGCGCGAGGGCGTCACCCAGGAGGAGGCGCGCCGCCTCCTGCATCAGTTCCGCATCGAGAAGCTGCTCGTCGTCGACGATCACCACCGCTGCATCGGCCTGATCACCGTCAAGGACATGGAAAAGCAGGTCGCCCATCCCAGCGCCGCCAAGGACGCCAAGGGCCGGCTCCTGGTGGCGGCGGCGACCACGACCGGCGATCTCGGCTTCGAGCGCTCCGAGATGCTGATCGACGCCGGCGTCGATCTCATCGTCGTCGACACCGCTCATGGCCATTCCGCCAAGGTGCTGGAAGCGGTGACGCGGGTAAAGCGGCTCTCCAACGCCGTCCAGGTCATCGCCGGCAACGTCGCCACCGCCGGCGGCGCCCAGGCCCTGATCGATGCCGGCGCGGATGCGATCAAGGTCGGCATCGGCCCGGGCTCGATTTGCACCACCCGCATCGTCGCGGGCGTCGGCGTGCCCCAGCTCACCGCGGTGATGGACGCGGCTTCCGCTGCGTCCAAGGCCGGAATCCCGGTCATCGCCGATGGCGGCATCAAATATTCCGGCGATCTCGCCAAGGCGCTCGCCGCCGGCGCCTCCTGCGCCATGGTCGGCTCGCTGCTGGCCGGCACCGACGAGACGCCCGGCGAGACCTTCCTCTACCAGGGCCGCTCCTACAAATCCTATCGCGGCATGGGCTCGGTCGGGGCGATGGCGCGCGGTTCGGCCGACCGCTACTTCCAGCAGGACATCAAGGACGCTCTGAAGCTCGTGCCCGAGGGCATCGAGGGCCAGGTCGCCTATAAGGGTCCGGTCTCTGGGGTTCTGCACCAGCTCGCCGGCGGTCTGCGCGCCGCGATGGGCTATGTCGGCGGCAAGGACCTGAAGGATTACCAGTCCAAGGCGCGCTTCATCCGCATCACCAGCGCCGGCCTGCGCGAAAGCCATGTCCATGACGTGACGATCGTGCGCGAAAGCCCGAACTACCCGACACGCTCCTGACGCCGGCTCCAGCCGCTATCCACCGACTTCTGATCCATGGCGGCCCTTCGCGGGGCCGCCATGCTTGCTTTCGGCGGGCCGGGTTGCTTCGCTTGGTGCGCGCGCGCCGGATGGTCTGCGGCGCATGCGAGGCGGTCGGAGACGCAGGATGTCGCTCAAGCTGGTCTATCCCGCGCTCGCCCTGATCCTTTGGATGTTCGTCGTGCTCGGCATCCTCTTCCTGCGGCGCAAGCAGGCCTTCGCCGCCAAGCAGGTCCGGATGGCGGATGTCGCGGTCTCGACGGAAGCCTATCCCCAGCCGGCCCGCCTGGCGGCTGCGAATTTCGCCAACCAGTTCGAGACGCCGGTCATCTTCTTCGCGCTGATCATGCTGGCGATGGAGGTCGGTGCGACCAGCTACATCATGGCGGCGCTGGCCTGGCTCTATGTCGCGAGCCGGGTCGTCCACACCGTCATCCATGTCGGCTCCAACGATCTGCGGCTGCGCGCTCCGGTTTTCGCGCTGGGCGTCGTCGCACTGTTCGGCATGTGGATCGGCGTGCTCCTCGCCGTTCTCTGACGTCAGTTCCGCGCGAGCCGGAGGCGTTAAGCATCCCCGCCTGTTTCGGCTCGCGACCTTGGCCCGGTCGTTGAAGCTTAACAGAAAGTAAACTACACCGATCCGGCGGCGGACGGGTCATCGAGCGTAGAGTGGAGTTGACGCGATGTTGCGTGTCCGTGAGGTGGCGAGACCGGTGGCCGGTCTGCGCGAGGGTCTGCCGCCGGTCGCGGCGGCGCAACCCCGCCGTTCGGCCCGCCTCGCAGCGCTCGGTGCACTCGGTGTCGCCCTCGGCGTCGGTGCGACGGTTCTCACGGTTTCGCTCGTTCAGGCCGAGGACGACGCCGGCATCCGTGCCTTCCACCTCCAGGAGGCCGCGAACCGCGAGGCGCGACGCGCCCAGTCCGCCGGCTACGCCCCTCAGGCAATGGCCCGCCCCACCGCCTATGCGCCGGCCCGCTCGGGCTGGCAGATCCCCTTGCTGCAGACGGCACCGGATGGCCGGCTCGCCCATCCGCCGGTCGATCTCAACCCCTTCCGTCAGCGTCCGGCGACCGACCCTGCCGCCGCCCGCTCGCGGCGTACCCCCGAATCCCGGCTCGCCGCGATGAACGATGGCAGCCGCACATTCTGCGTGAGGCTCTGCGACGGCTTTCACGCGCCGATCGGCCGCTTGCGCGGCAGCGCCGATCTTCCGGCCCATGAGGCGCTCTGCCAGGCGATGAATCCGGGCATCCCGGTCAAGGTCTTCCGCCTCTCCGGTGGCGTCAGCGATATCGGCGAGGCCCAGTCGGCCGACGGCAAGCGCTACCGGTCGCTGCCGATGGCCTATGCCTTCGAGACGACGAAGGACGCCGCCGCCTGCCGTCCCGCCATCGTCCAGGCGGGCGAGCGCCGCGTCTCCCTGCTGCGCGACTTCACGCTGCGGCCCGGCGACAGCGTCGTCCTCGACGGCAAGGTCCGCACCTTCATGGGCGGCTCGCGCTTTCCCTACAGCCCGCGCGATTTTCGCGACTTCCGCGCGGCGGATCTCAGCAAGAGCCAGCGCCGCGAGATCGACGAGCGCGTCGGCATCTCCCGCCTCGAGGCGCAGGCGCGAACGGTGCGACGGCAGATGCTGCTTCGCGAGGCCAGCCTGCACGACGACAACCTCGCCAGCGATGCCAATGAGCGCTTCGTGCTGCGCGGTACGCTCGATCCGGTCCGTCGCGGCCCCGTGCGGATGATCTCGCTGATCGCCGACTGATTAGCGAGATCGGAGCCACCGCCCTGCATCGGTGCCGAACGACGCCCCGGAAATCGCAAGCCGGACCGCCTCGCTCTTTAGAAGAAGTCAAATCTCGCAACAGATTAGAACGCCTTTAAGAGACTGATCTCAAAGGGTTTTTCGGTTGACGCACCGCGACCCGCACACTACCGCTCCCTCGGCAACATCAAGAAACGGGCCTTGAACCCGAAGGAGCCGACCATGACCCACGCGATCCGACTCTCCACGCTGGCCCTGGCCTCCTGCCTGCTGGCAGTCCCGGCCCTCGCCCAGAGCGTGAACCTCTACACGACGCGCGAACCCGCTCTGCTCAATCCCGTTCTCGATGCCTTCACCAAGGACACGGGCATCAAGGTCAACGCCGTCTTCCTGAAGGACGGTCTGCAGGAGCGCGTCGCCGCTGAGGGCGCCAACAGCCCCGCCGACGTCATGCTGATGGTCGATGTCGGCCAGATCAACGCCCTGGTCGATGCCGGCATCACCCAGCCGATCAAATCCGCGCTCGTCGACAAGACGGTCCCCGCCGCGCTGCGCGGCCCGGCCGACAACTGGGTCACGCTGACCCAGCGCGCCCGCATCGTCGTCGTCTCGAAGGAGCGGGTGAAGCAGGACGCGATCACCTATGAGGACCTCGCCGACCCGAAATGGAAGGGCAAGGTCTGCATCCGCTCGGGCCAGCACCCCTACAACAACGCCTTCTTCGCCGCCTATCTCGCCCGCAACGGCGCCGAGAAGACCGAAAACTTCCTGAAGGGCCTCAAGGCCAACCTTGCCCGCAAGCCAGGCGGCGGCGACCGCGACGTGGCGCGTGACATCCTGTCGGGCCAGTGCGACATCGCGGTGATGAACACCTACTATATCGGCCTGATGAGCGAGGCGAAGAACGAGCAGAAGAGCTGGTACGAGGCGATCAAGCCGCTCAAGTCGACCTTCGCCAATGGCGGCACCCATGTGAACGTCTCGGCCGCGGCGATCGCCAAGAACGCCCCGAACAAGGACAGCGCCGTCAAGCTGATCGAATACATGCTCGGCGAGAAGGCGCAGACGCTCTATGCCGACGGCAATTTCGAGTTCCCGGTTAACGCGGATGTGAAGGAGAGCGCGGCAGTGAAGCTGCTCGGCACCATCACCCCGGACACCACCCCGCTCGGTGACGTCGCCAAGAACCGCAAGGCCGCGGCGGATCTCGTTGACAAGGTCGGCTTCGACAATTGAGCATCGGCATTTCCCTTTCCGGACCCCGACGGTCGCCACTCGCGTGGCGGCCGTCGACGTTTCTGGTCTTCGCCGCGCTGCTGGGCGCCGGCCTCGCGCTGCTGCCTGTCCTGGCGCTCGCCTACACGGCCCTCTCGCCGCAGGCGGCGTCGATCTGGCCGCATCTGGCGGCGAATGTCCTGCCGGCGGCGCTGGCCGATACCAGTCGCCTGCTGCTCGGCGTCGGTGTGCTCTGCGCCCTGATCGGTGTCGGCACGGCCTGGCTGGTGACGCAATACGAGTTTCCAGGCCGGCGCCCGCTCGAATGGCTTCTGGTGCTGCCGCTGGCGCTCCCGACCTACATCACCGCCTATGTCTATGTCGAAATGCTCGGCTTTCAGGGCCCATTCCAGAGCGCGCTGCGCGCGCTGACCGGCTGGCGATCGCTACGCGACTACTGGTTTCCCGATCCGCGCAACCTGCCGGGCGCGATCGTGATCATGGCCCTGGTGCTCTACCCTTATGTTTATCTGAGCGTCCGCGCCCTGTTCGGGCTTCAGGCCGCGGCCATCGTGGAATCGGCGCGTACGCTCGGCGCAGCGCCGGGCCGGCTGTTCTGGCGCGTCGGACTGCCCATGGCCCGGCCGGCTCTTGCCGCCGGGCTGACGCTGGCGCTGCTCGAGACGCTCAACGACATCGGGGCGAGCGAGTATCTCGGCGTTCGCTCGCTGACGCTCTCGATCTACACCACCTGGATCAATCGCAACTCGCTGGCCGGCGCGGCCCAGATCGCCTGCGTCATGCTGCTGCTCGTCGTGCTGCTGATGGTGGCCGAGGCGCATCTGCGCGGCCAGCGGCGCTTCGCCCTGCCGGTGCGCCAGCCGCGCGCCGTCGGTCGCCGGCCGCTCGCCGGCTGGCGCGCCGCCGCGGCCACGGCCGCCTGCGCCTTGCCCGTTCTGTTTGGCGCCGTTCTGCCCATCGCCTTCCTCGGATCTGAGGTGTTGCAGCGTGGTCTCTGGCAGCAATTTGACGCCGCCATGCTGCGCAGCCTCGCCAACGCGCTCGCCTTCTCGGGTCTGGCGGCGGGCCTGGTGGTGCTGCTCGGCGTCGGCATCGCCGCCGCCCGGCGGCAGGGGCGCGAACCCTGGCTACCGGCCCTGTCGCGCGTAGCGGGCCTCGGTTATGCGGTGCCGGGAACGGTGCTGGCGCTCGGCCTGCTCGTGCCCCTCGCCGCCTTCGACAACCTCGTCGCCGACGCGGCCAGGCGCTGGCTTGGCGTCAATCTCGGCCTGCTGCTGATCGGCTCGGGCGCGGCGCTCGTCCTGGCCTATCTCGTGCGCTTCCTCGCCATCGCGGTCTCAGGCGTCGAAAGCGGGCTGTCGCGTATCTCGCCCCGCATCGACGATGCAGCCCGCACGCTGGGCGCCAGCGCCCCGCAGGTGATGCGGCAGATGCACTGGCCTCTGGCGCGCCCGGCCGTCGCCGCCGCCGCCTTGCTCGTCTTCGTCGACTGCCTCAAGGAACTGCCTGCCACGCTGCTGCTGCGGCCGCTCAATGTCGAGACCCTCGCCACCACCGTCTATGGCCATGCCTCGCGCGGCGCCTTCGAGGATGGCGCGCTTGCCGGGCTGCTCATCGTGCTGGCCGGCCTCTACCCGGCCTATCGCCTCGCCCGCGCAGGCGGCCGGGCGGGCTAGCCGGCTCGACAAGTCCCTGCCATCGGCCTAAACCGGTGGCCGCGCAGGACGGGGCGCGGGATGGGAGCGCAGCCGGCTGCGCCCCGCCCGATGCCCGGTCGCCTCCTGGTTGGGCGGGCGCCGCGTTCAAGCCCGGGATGGCGGCAGCGCCACCCTCCTGCGGCGCGCCATGCTCCGGGGGCGCGGCCTCTCGCCCCCGCTCCAGCACGATGTCCCGGATACCCCGTCCCGAGAGTTCATGACCCGACGCGCCTCGATCCTCGCCTACAGCCTGCTCCTCGTTCTCGGGCTCCTCGGCCTGCAGTCGTGGAACTTGGCTGCGGCGCGGGTCGAGCGGCACGTCATCCGCGCCATCGAGGCGCGCACGGGGCTCGCCGTGACGGGGCTGGAGAAGGCCGAGATCGCCCTGTTGCCGCTGCCGCGCATCAGCCTCAGCGACGTCGCCTTTGCGCAGCCCGATGGCGGCGTGTCGGGCCGGGCCCTGCGCCTCCGCGCCCAGGCGCGGCTGCTGCCACTCCTCGTCGGACGCCTCGATTTCGACCGGATCGACCTGGTTTCGCCGCAGCTCGATCTGGCGGTCGCTCCCGGCAGCGACCATCCGGGCGAATGGCTTTCGCGTCCGCTCGACGCGCTGCAGAAGCTCGGCGAGCAGAGCCGCATCGTCATCGGTGGCGGTTCCGTCTTCGTGCGCGCGGAGGGCGCGATCCGCAGCATCCTGCGCGACGTCAACCTCGTCATCGACGAGCGCGACGCGCAGGCGCCGCTCGCGCTGGCGGGCCGGGTGAACTGGCGCGGCACCCCGGCCGAGATCAGCCTCGTCTGGCCGATGGCCGGCGGGCGCGGGCGCACGCTGCTGAGCGTCGAGGCGCCGCTGCTCAAGCTCCAGTTCGAAGGATCGCGCAGCAGCGCGCCTGAGCCGATCATTACCGGCCAGCTCACATTGGCCACGCGTTCCATGCCGGAGCTTCTCGCCTGGTTCGGCGAGACGCCGCGTCTGGCCGCCGCGCTCGGGCCGCTCTCGCTCACGGCCGAGGCCCGCATCCGCCCCCACGACACCGCCCTGACCAATGTCGCGCTGCGGCTGGAGGGAGACCGGCTCGACGGCGCGCTCAACCTCGCCACCGCCGCGGGCCGCAGCAGCCTCTCCGGCACGCTGGCCGGAGCGACGCTGGACCTTGGCAAACTGCTCGCCCGCCTCGATCTGCCCGCCCTCCAGACCACGCCCGACGCGCCGCCTCTGCCCTTCGAGACCTGGACGGCGCAGGACATCGATCTGCGCATCTCGGTCGAGTCGGCGCGGCTCGACGGCGCGCGCCTATCCGACGTCGCCACCTATCTGCTGGTTAAGAAGGGTCGGTTCGAAACCGGCCTGCTGCGCGCCAGCGCCTATGGCGGCAGCGTCAAGGGGCGGCTGCTGGCCATGACGGTGCCCGGCGGCATCGACGTCAAGCTCGTCGGCGGCGTCGAGCGGCTCAATCTCGGCCGCGCCGGCGCCGATCTGCCGCAACTCGCGAGGCTCACCGGCATCGGCACGATGCAGTTCGGGCTGGACGGCCTCGGACGGTCCGTGCCGGAGATCCTGGCCTCGCTCACCGGCAAGGGCACGGTCTCGCTGCGCCAGGGCGAACTCGCCGGCTTCGCCTTCGCCGATCTCCTGCGCCGCGCCGAGCGCAATCCGGGGTTGGCCCTGCGCGACTGGCGCCAGGGCCGCACCGCCTTCGACAGTGCCGGCTTCACCGCGACCGTGGCCAACGGCCAACTCACCCTGAGCGACGCCCAGATGGCCGGTGCCGGCTACCGCATGACACTGGTCGGCACCGCCGCGCTGAGCGGCCCGACCCTCGACATGGCGGCGCTGCTGCAGCCCGCAAGCGGGCCCCTGCGCCTGCCGTTCAGCCTGAAGGGCCCGCTCTCCGCACCCGCCTTCGAGCTCCAGACCGACGCGTTGCTGCGCCCGGCCGGCGCCGCTGAGGGCGAGACGCTGCCGCTGCGCTGAGCGGCTCAGCCTTTCCGCTTCCGTCGCCGCCCGACTTCCGCTTGGATGGCGCCAAGGCCGGAGCGCACGGCCGCTGAGCGAGGCGACGGGAGGAACGGACGATGAAACGCTGGATCGCGGCCACGGCGGGCCTGTTGGGATGGGTTGCGATGGATCTGTTGAATGGTGGCGCCCCGGCGGCGGCGCAGGAGCTGATGACCGAGAAGAAGGTCTTCACCCTGCCGAACTTCACCACGCAGAGCGGCCGCACGCTCAAGGACGTCAAGGTCGGCTGGGAGAGCTACGGCACGCTCAACGCCGACAAATCCAACGCCGTGCTGATCTGCCACTTCTTCTCGGGCAACTCGCATGCCGCCGGCAAATATGCGGCGACCGACGCCGCGGCCGGCTATTGGGACGCGATCATCGGCCCCGGCAAGGCGATCGACACCAACAAGTACTTCGTCCTCTCCTCCGACACGCTGGTGAACCTCAACACCGGCGATCCGAAGACGACGACCACCGGCCCGGCCTCGATCGATCCCGACACCGGCAAGCCCTATGCGCTCGACTTCCCGGTCGTCACCATCGCCGATTTCGTCAACGTCCAGAAGGCGCTGGTCGAGAGCCTCGGCATCAAGCGGTTGGCGCTGGTCGCCGGGCCCTCCATGGGCTCGCTCCAGACCTTCGAATGGGCGGCGCGCTACCCCGAGATGGTCGCCAAGGCGATGCCGGTGATCGGCGCCGGCGAGGCCGATGCGCAGCTCATCGCCTGGCTCGACGTCTGGGCCGCGCCGATCCTGCTCGATCCCAACTGGAACAAGGGCGACTATTACGGCAAGACGCCGCCCAATGCCGGCCTCGCCAAGGCGCTGACCGTCGTGACGCTGCAGGCCAATCACCAGGATTGGGCCAACGCCACCTTCGCCCGCCGCGCCGCCAAGGAGGGCGAGGATCCGGCGAAGTCGCTCGGCAGCAAGTTCCAGATCCAGAGCATCCTCGACAATGCCGGCGAGGCCCGCGCCAAGGTCTCGGACGCCAACCACTTCCTCTATCTGGTCAAGGCGAACCAGCTCTTCGCCGCGGGCGGGACGTCGCTCTCCGACGCAGCCACCAAGATCAAGGCGCCGGTGCTGCTGATCACCCAGCCCAAGGACCTCGTCTTCACGGCCGATGCGGTCGACCGCACCGCCGAGACGCTGAAGAAGGGCGGCGTCGACGTCACCCACGTCCACATCCAGGGCTCCCGCGGCCATCTCGACGGCGTCATCTCGATGAAGCAGGCCGAGGGCGCGATCCGGGCTTTCCTGGAGAAGTAGGGGACTGCGTCTCGCAAGCCGTGCCGACCAATCTGGCGCGGCTGCGAGTCCCGCAGGCGAGATCGCTGGACCTTCGCCCCGAGCCGTGCAAGGTTTTACTGCGGCTCGGGGAATTTCATCATGCGTCTGGCAGTTTTGATCGGCAGTGTCATGCTGATGTGCTTCACTTCCTCAGGTCCCGCTGCGGCGCAGGGTGTATTCGCTGAATGTCATGGCATGCGCGATCAGCGGTCCTGCTCATGCGCGCTGAGCAATGGCGGCCGCGTCGTGGATGATCCGCACCGTCCCGGACGGAAAATGTGGCGATCGCCAAGGCTTGGAACAGGCGCTCACATGGCGTTCATGAACTGCACCAATGGATCGCGACGTTAGTCATCCATCACGACTGTTCATTTCCCGCACGGCTCAGCGGCTGTCCTTCTCCAGGGCGGCGTTCGCCCCCTTCAACACCACCGGCGTCTTCATGATGATCTCGCGATGCGGGAAGGGAATGCCGATGCCGGCGGCCTTGAAGGCATCCCACAGCCCAAGCAGGATCTGACCGCGGACATTGGTCAGGCCGTTGCCGGGATCGGCGATCCAGAAGCGCAGCTTGAAATCGAGCGATGAGGCACCGAAACCGGTCAGCCAGCAGACCGGGGCTGTGTGCGTGCTGACGCGCGGCACCGCTTTTGCGGTCTCGATCGCGATGCGGCTGACCTCGTGCGGATCGCTGTCATAGGATGTGCCGAACTCGACGTCGATCCGGACATAGTCGCTCGAGAAGGACCAGTTGATCACCTGATTGGTGATTAGATCTTCGTTCGGGATCAGATATTCCCGACCGTCGCGCGTGATCACCGAGACGAAGCGCGAGCGCAGGTCCCGGATCGAACCGAAGGTGTCGCCCAGCGAGATCGTGTCGCCGGGTTTGATCGACTTGTCGAGCAGGATGATGATCCCGGAGATGAAGTTCGACACCACCTTCTGAAGGCCGAAACCGATGCCGACGCCGACCGCTCCGGAAAAGACGGTGATGGCGGTCAGGTCGATGCCGGTGGCGGCGAGCGCAATTGCGCCCGCCACGATGATGAGCGCGATCTTGATCAGCTTCGCGATCAGAACCTTGAAGGACGCCGAGAGGTCCTGCGAGCGTTCGACCCAGTGCGACAGGACGCTCCCGAGCAGCACCGCGAACCAGACCAGTGAAACCAGCGCGACCAGCAGCTTCAGCACCAGCAGCAGAGAGATGCGGACGGCGCCCAGCGTGAGGGCGGCCCGGTCGAATGCGGCGAGCACGGCCTCGTCGAGCCCGACGATGGCCAGCGCGACATACCCCCAGCAGAGGATGGCGACGATGCGGGCGATCGTGACGGATCGGATGATCCGCGTCAGCGCCGAGATGAAGAACCAGGCGGCCGCGAGGGCGCGCGCCGCCGCGAGCAGCTGAACGTCGAAGGGGCCGGATAGCAGCAGCAGCGCCACCTCGCAGGCATAGAGCCAGAGGGTGTAGACCAGCCACCGCGTCCGCCGCAGGAAGGCGATGACGACCCGCAGCAGGTCCGGATTGCCGCGGATGCGCCGAGCCTGCTGTTCGAGCCGCGGCTCGAGCGCCGCCGCAATCCACGATGACAGAACATAGCCGCCGATGATGGCGGCGAGTTGCGCCAGCAGCCAGCCGTCCGAGATGGCATCGCCGAAGGCCGCCAAAAGATGGCGGGCGGCCGGGCTGAGAGAGGATAGGTCGAAGCTCATGGTGGCCGGGGGTAGAGCGAACGCTCGGATGCGTACGGGCAACGCGCCCCGACGCTCTTCGATCCATCGCGTTCTCCGCCGGCCCTACCCCGCCCGCACCACCGCCCTCACCCCGTCGATCACGAACTGCACCGCCAGCGCGGCAAGAATGACGCCGAGCAGCCGGGTCAGCACGATGTTGCCGGTGATGCCGAGCAACCGGGCGAGCGGCGTCGCCAGCAGGAAGACGACGAGGCAGGAGAGGATCACCAGACCGCAGATGATGGCCAGTGCCGCCAGCCGCAGCGGGTCGCCCTCCGCCCGCCCGGCGAGGAGGATGATCGCCGTCAGCGCGCCCGGCCCCGCCATCAGCGGGATCGCCAGCGGGAAGGCGGCGACGTTGCGGATGTGATCCTGCGTGATCGCGGTCGTCGCGGTCTGCTGCTTGCGCTCGGTGCGCCGCTCGAACACCATCTCGAAGGCGATCCAGAACAGCAGCAGCCCGCCCGCGATGCGGAAGGCCGGCAGCGAGACGCCGAGCGCCTTCAGCACGATGTCGCCGGCCACGCCGAAGAAGGCGAGGATGCCGAAGGCGATGATGCAGGCGCGGATCGCGACCTGCCGCCGCTCGCCCGCCGACATGCCCTGCGTCAGCGACAGGAAGATCGGCGCCAGCCCCGGTGGATCGAGCGTGACGAGCAGTGTGACCAGCGCTGAGGTGATGAAGTCGATCGGCATGGGGGCACTAAAGACATGCTGCGCGTCACACGGAAAGAGGCCGCACTGCAAAGCCCAGCGCCCTGCACCCATCCTGAGAGCTGCGCAACAGCGTCTCGAAGGATGGCCCCAGGAGGCTCTGAACTGGGCTGGAGCATGCTTCGAGACGGTCGCCGAAGCGATCGCCTCAGGATGACGGCTGGAGGGCCCGCCAGCGCGCGGCCTTGGCGATTCAACCCATTTTTGCTCACGGCGACGTCCAAACAAGGCGGCAATGTGGAGCGCAACGGCTGGCGGCGCCGTCGAAGGGCGCAAGCCATTGAAATTACTATGCTTATTTTCCACCGAAAAGCCGCCGGCGAAGCTGGCCTAAACCACCGGAATCGGCTAGCCAGAAGCTTGAAAAACAACCGGAATCGGGACTGAATCCCTTGAGCGACGACACCGAAGACAAGCGCCCGGACGAGCCGCAGTTCGGCGGCGAGATCAAGCCGATCGCGATCACCGACGAGATGAAGAAGAGCTATCTCGATTACGCGATGAGCGTGATCGTGAGCCGCGCTCTGCCCGATGTCCGCGACGGCCTGAAGCCGGTGCACCGGCGCATCTTGTTCTCGATGCACGAGAACAAGAACCTGCCCGACCGGCCCTACACCAAATGCGCCCGCATCGTCGGCGACACGATGGGTAAGTACCATCCGCACGGCAATCTCGCGGTCTATGACGCGCTGGTGCGCATGGCGCAGGATTTCTCGCTGCGCCTGCCGCTGATCGACGGCCAGGGCAACTTCGGCTCGATGGATGGCGACAGCCCGGCTGCCGATCGCTACACGGAAGCGAGGCTCGACAAGGCGGCGATGCCGCTCCTCGAGGATCTCGACCTCGACACGGTCAACTTCCAGCCGAACTACGACGGCAAGGAGCAGGAGCCGACGGTCCTGCCGGCGCGCTACCCGAACCTTCTGGTCAACGGCGCCGGCGGCATCGCGGTCGGCATGGCCACCAACATTCCGCCGCACAATCTCGGCGAGGTGGTCGATGCCTGCATCGCGCTGATCGACAATCCCGAGATCACGATCGACGAGCTGATCGAGATCGTGCCCGGCCCCGATTTCCCGACCGGCGCCTCGATCATGGGCCGCAGCGGCATCCACGCCGCCTATCACACCGGCCGCGGCTCGATCGTGATGCGCTCGAAGACGCATATCGAGGAGCTTCGCAAGGAGCGCGAGGCGATCGTCGTCACCGAGGTCCCGTACCAGGTGAACAAGGCTTCGATGGTCGAGAAGATCGCCGAAATGGTGCGCGAGAAGCGCATCGAGGGCATCTCCGACCTGCGCGACGAATCCAGCCGTGAGGGCGTGCGCGTCGTCATCGAGATCAAGCGCGATGCGCTGGCCGATGTCGTGCTCAACCAGCTCTACCGCTTCACCCAGCTGCAGACCTCCTTCGGCTGCAACTTCGTCGCGCTCAATGGCGGCCGGCCCGAAGTGCTCAACCTGCGCGACTTCATCGTCGCCTTCGTCGAGTTCCGCGAGGAGGTCGTCTCCCGGCGCACCCGCTTCCTGCTCAACAAGGCCCGTGAGCGCGCCCATGTGCTGTGCGGCTTGGCGACGGCGGTGGCGAACATCGATGAGGTCATCCGCCTGATCCGCACGGCGCCGACCCCGGCTGCCGCGCATGAATCCCTGATGGCGCGCGACTGGCCGGCCGAGGATATCGCCCCGCTGATCGCGCTGGTCGACGATCCGCGCCACCCGATCAATGCCGACGGCACCTATCGGCTCTCGGACGCGCAGGCGAAAGCGATCCTCGAACTCCGCCTCGCCCGCCTGACGGCTCTCGGCCGCGACGAGATCGGCGACGAGTTGCAGAAGCTCGCCACCGAGATCGCCGACTATCTCGACATCCTGCGCTCGCGCATCCGCATCCAGGCGATCATCAAGGACGAGCTGGCGGCGGTGAAGGCCGCCTTCGCCACGCCGCGCCGCACCGTGATCCAGGACTGGGGCTCCGATCTCGACGACGAGGATCTGATCGCCCGCGAGGACATGGTCGTCACCGTCTCCCATGCCGGCTACATCAAGCGCGTGCCGCTCTCGACCTACCGGGCGCAGAAGCGCGGCGGCAAGGGCCGCTCCGGCATGGCGACGCGCGACGAGGATTTCGTCACCCGCCTCTTCGTCGCCAACACGCATACCCCGGTGCTGTTCTTCTCCTCCGAGGGTCAGGTCTACAAGGAAAAGGTCTGGCGCCTGCCGCTGGCGGCGCCGAACTCGCGCGGCAAGTTCCTCAACAACATGCTGCCGCTCGAGAAGAACGAGCGCATCACCACGATCATGCCGCTGCCGGAGGACGAGGCCAGCTGGGAGACGCTGGACGTGATGTTCGCGACCGCGTCGGGCAATGTCCGCCGCAACAAGCTTTCCGACTTCGTCAACGTCAACCGCGCCGGCAAGATCGCGATGAAGCTCGACGAGGGCGATCACATCGTCGACGTGCAGATCTGCACCGAGGCCGACGACGTGCTGCTGACCACCGCCAACGGTCAGTGCATCCGCTTCGAGGTGCCGGAGGTGCGCGTCTTCAAGGGCCGCGATTCCACCGGCGTGCGCGGCATCAATCTCGGCAAGGGCGACGAGGTCATCTCGCTGGCGATCCTGAAGCATCTCGACGCCACGCCGGAGGAGCGCGCCACCTATCTCAAGGATGCCGCCGCCCAGCGCCGTGCGCTCAATGGCGAAGCCGAGGATGCGGCCGAGACGCCCGCCAATGGCGATGGCGAGGAGACGGCCGGCGAGGTCGAACTCGGCGCCAAGCGGCTCGAGATGCAGCTCGCCGAGCAGTTCATCCTGACCGTGTCGGAGAAGGGCTATGGCAAGCGCAGCTCCTCCTTCGAGTACCGGGTCACCGGACGCGGCGGCAAGGGCATCGTCGCGATGGTCGTCAACGAGCGCAACGGCCGGCTCATCGCCTCCTTCCCGGTCGAGGACCGAGACCAGATCATGCTCGTCACCGATGGCGGCCAGGTCATCCGCGTGCCGGTCGATGCCGGCCCGGGCAACCGCATCCGCATCGCCGGACGCTCGACGCAAGGCGTGACGGTGTTCAACACCGACGCCAGCGAGAAGGTCGTCTCGGTCGAGCGCATCGGCGACGATGGCGAAGGCGAGGACGCCGAGGCCGAGGGCGCTGCGGCGCCGGAGAGCCCAAGCGAGGCGTAAGCGCTTCACGGCCGGCGAAAACACGAAAGGGGCTGCAGCAATGCAGCCCCTTCTTCTTGACGACCCATCGTCCTGACCAGGACGAGTCATCCCGGACGGAGCGAAGCGCAGGTCCGGGATCCATGCCTGAACCGTTCCGGCATGGATCCCGGGTCTCGCTCCGGTCGCCCGGGATGACCCGCGCCTCGTCCAATGGGCGAAAAAGCCTCACACCGTCTCCAGCAGCCCCTTGATCAGCGCCTGGCGCGGCGCGATCGAGGAGATCAGCGCGTATTCCGACAGGGTATGGGCGCCCTCGCCGTCGATGCCGAGCCCGTCGAGGGTCGGCACGCCCAGCGCAGCGGTGAAGTTGCCGTCGGAGCCGCCACCCGTCATCGGGCAGTCCTGCAGCTCGAAGCCGATGCCGGCCGCGATGCGCTTCGCCGTCTCGAACAGCGCCGCACCCTCGGGTGATTTCTCATAGGGCGGCCGGTTCATGCCCCCGCTCACGCTGATGCGGACATCCGGGTCCCTGGGCGTGAGGCCGAGGATCTCGCGCTCGAGCGCAGCGCCGTCGGCGGCCGTGGCGACGCGCAGATCGACGCTGAACCAGGCATGCTGCGGGATGACGTTCGCCGCCGTGCCGCCGCCCATCAGCGCGACCGTCGTGGTGACGCCGCGGGCATAATCGGTCAGCCCCTCGATCGCCAGGATCTGGTGCGCCGCCTCGCGGATCGCGCTGCGTCCGTCGGCATGGCGCGCGCCGGAATGGGCCGGCCGGCCCTCGAGCTTCACCTCGAAGCGCCCCACCCCTTTGCGGGCCGTGACGATCTTGCCGCCCTCGCGCGCCGGCTCGGTGACCAGAACGGCCGCCGATTGGCGGCCGATCTCCTCGATCAGCCCGCGCGTCGTCGGCGAGCCGATCTCCTCGTCGGGCGTGAACAGGAAGACCAGCGGCCGCTTCGCGGTACCGGCCAGCGCGACCTGCTTGAAGGCCTGCAGCGCGAGATAGGCCCCGCCCTTCATGTCGTAGACGCCGGGGCCGTAGAGCCGGTCGCCCTCGACCCGCACGGGCAGGTCGCGCGCGGCGGTCCCGACGGGATGGACCGTGTCGAGATGCGACATGACCGCCAGCCCGGGCGTCCCGGTGGAAAGGCCGGCCCGCAGGATCAGGGCGTCGCCCAGCCCGTCCCGGCCGGGAATGCGCTCCACCGCGATCGGCAGGCCTTCGACCTCGGCGGCGACGAGATCCATCATGCCGTTGACGCCGGGGGCGTGATGGGTGTGGCTCTCCAGCGCGAGCCAGACGGAAAGGGCGGAGACGGGATCGGATGTGCTCATGATGGCGCGACCTTGGCCGGGCCCGTGCGCGTGAGCAAGCGAAGAGACGGGCATTGGCGCCCTGCCCTGATGGCATGGCGCGGGCTGCCGGCCTTGACAGCTGCGGTCTAATACTAAACCATTTGGATAAGTTTAGACCCGCACCCGAGCGTCCCGCTTCGCAGGAGATCGCCAGGAGACCGTCATGAAGCTCCAGAAGATTACGCCCTTCCTCTGGTTCGACCATCAGGCCGAGGAGGCTGCCGCCTTCTACCGCTCGGTCTTCCCGAACAGTCGGCCGGGACCGGTGGTGCGCAACACCGGCGCCGGACCGGGCCGCGCCGGCGACGTCCTCGTCGTGTCCTTCGAATTGGAGGGAATGACCTTCACGGCGCTGAATGGCGGCCCGCAATTCCGCTTCAGCGAAGCGGTTTCCTTCGTCGTCCATTGCGCCACGCAGGCCGAGATCGACCATTACTGGGAGAAGCTCTGCGAAGGCGGCGAGCCGAGCCAGTGTGGCTGGCTCAAGGACCGCTTCGGCCTGTCCTGGCAGATCGTTCCCGAGCGCTTCGTCGAACTGGTCAATGGCGGCGACGAAGCCGTCACCGGCCGCGTCATGCAGGCGATGATGCAGATGACGAAGTTCGATATCGCGGCGCTGGAGCGCGCCGCGGCGGGCTGAAAGGCTGCCGGCGGGTCCCGCCGCCCATCGCGCGGGACCGAACCGGAGATCGAGCCTGAAGAGGCCCCGGCCCTAGAACGGGATGTCGTCGTCGAGATGGCTCGAGGAGGAGCGCCCGCCGCCGCCACCGCCGGCCATCGCCGGCTGGCGCGAACCGCCGCCACCGCCGCCCATCGGGCCCGAGCGACCGAAGGACGAGCCGGAGGAGCGATCCTCCATCATGCCGCCGCCCTCGCCATATTCGTCAGAGCCGCCCTGGCCGCGGCTGTCGAGGATGGTGAGTTCGCCGCGATAGCGCTGCAGCACGATCTCGGTGGTGTATTTCTCGACGCCCGACTGGTCCTGCCATTTGCGGGTCTGGAGCTGGCCCTCGATATAGATCTTCGAGCCCTTCTTCAGATACTGCTCGGCGACCTTGGCGAGGTTCTCGTTGAAGATCACGACCGAGTGCCACTCGGTGCGCTCCTTCTTCTCGCCCGACTGCTTGTCGCGCCAGGTTTCCGAGGTGGCGATGCGCAGATTGACGACCGGCTCGCCCGAGCCGAGGCGGCGGACCTCCGGGTCGCGCCCGAGATTGCCGACCAGAATGACCTTGTTGACGCTACCAGCCATGAGAGGCTCCATTTCCTGCGCACTTCGAAACCGGCCCGCGACCGGAGCAGGACCCTACCGGCCGACCGCCTCACTATCAATGATGTTCTTGTTTTGTTCAAGGGCCCTCCGCGGGGTTGTCCCCTGTTTTCGGCGGAGCCAACAGGATCGCCGCGCCCGCCTGAGCGTGTTGCGCAGAAGCGACAAGCGCGCAGCGGCGCCACGGTATGACGGCGTGGTCCCGTGCAAGAACGGAGTGGCTAGACGGCGTCAGCCCTCCCCCCACACCCGCGCCTCGCTGATCCCCAGCGCGGCGAACTCCCCGGCCCGCAGCTCCGCCTCGCCCACCGAAAAGAACTCGTCGAGCTGCGGCGGCGGCGCCGAGCTGCCGCTGAGCATGGCATGGGCCTGGCCGCGATGGTGGATCTGGTGCTGGAACAGATGCAGCAGCAGCCGGTCGAGCCGTTCGTGCTGGATGCGCGCGCCGCGATGCACGCTGACGATCCGCTCCAGCCCGTCATGACCCGCCGCCGCCTCGACCACGGCGATCAGCCGCCGGTCCATCGCCTTCTGCGCGGCCTGAAGCTCGGGCAGCGTGGCGCAGGGCTCGCGGTTCGCCCAGGCGACGGGGCCGAGCGTCCCGCCCTCCATCGCGTCGACATAGAAATGATCGATGATCAGGATGTGGTTGAGCGTCGCCCGCAGGCTCGGGAAGAACCCGGTGCGCGGCGCCACCCACTCCGCCGCCGAGAGCGCCGAACAGGCACTGAGCAGCCGGTGATTGGCCCAGAGATTGTTGAAAGCCATCGCCCGGTAGGGTCGCAACACGTCCATGGTCGGTCCTCCTGCCCGCGGACACTGACAGCAGGCGCGTGTCGCGTCATGTCAGCAGGCGGAAGACGGCTCAGGCCGCGGGCTCGACCACCCGCCGGTAGAGATGCCAGGTCGCATGGCCGAGCACCGGCAGCAGCACGACGAGGCCGAGAAAGGCCGGCAGCATCGCCACCAGACACAGCGCCGCGATCGCCGCCGCAAAGCCCAGCATCGGCACCGGATTAGTCGAGACGGCCCGCACGCTGGTGATCATCGCGGTGATGAAATCGACCTCGCGGTCGAGCAGCAGCGGAAAGGAAATCACCGTCAGCGAGAACAGGATCGTCGCCAGCACCGCCCCGACGACATGGCCGACGGCGAGGAACATCAGTCCTTCCGCCGTCGAGGTGATGACGGTCAAAAAGCCCATGAAGCTGGAGAAGGACTGGAATCCGAGGAACAGCGCCAGCAGCAGCCGCACCTGGTAGAGCCACATCATCATCACGAACAACGTGACGAAGGCCATCCAGCCCAGTTCCCGCTGGCTCTGGGCGAAGACGACGCCGAGCACCGGCCCCCAGCCTAGCGGCTCCCCCGCCTCGCGCCGCCGCGACACCTCATAGAGCCCCACCGCCACGAAGGGGCCGATCAGCACGAAGCCCGCCGCCAGCGGATAGGCGAGATAGGGCAGGCCGAAGCGCGTCAGCGACATCAGGATGGCGAGCCCGCCCAACGCATAGAGCCCGCCGAAGAACAGCCCGAACAGCGGCGCCGCCTGGAAATCCCGCAAGCCCGCGACGAAGGCTTCGACCACGTCATGGACGCCGATGCGCCGCACCACCGGGTCCGGCCGCCGCGGCTCCACCGCTCCGCTCCCGCTCCGAATCTCGTCCATGGCCTCTCCCCCGCTTTCGCCTCCGGCACGAGGCCGGGGCCTGGCTTTTGGGAGTCAGCCTAGCGCGAGCAGCGCGGCGCGCATTGGGGCAGATCAATCCGGCCGGCCTCAGTGCCCCGAAGCGGTTGGGCCTTCGGGAGCGAGCCGCGGCAGGAACCAGGCGAGCAGCCCGATCGCCGGCAGGAAGGCGCAGAGATGATAGACCGCGTCGATGCCGATGCGGTCGGCGAGTTCGCCCAGCATCGCGGCGGCGAGCCCGCCGAGGCCGAAGGACAGCCCGTAGAACAGCCCGCCGACGAGGCCGATCCGGCCGGGCATCAGCTCCATCGCATAGATCAGAATCGCCGCGAAGGCGCTCGACATGATCAGGTTGATCACGATCGTCAGGACGCCGGTCCAGACCAGATCGACATGCGGCAGCACCAGCGTGAAGGGCAGCGCCCCCAGGATCGAGAACCAGATGATCTTGTTGCGGCCGATCCGGTCTCCGAGAATGCCGCCGAATATCGCCCCGGCGGCCGAGGAGGCCAGGAACAGGAACAGCATGACCTGCGAGGTCTGCACGCTGACCCCGAATTTCCCGATCAGATAGAAGGTGTAGAACGAGCTGAAGCTCTGCGAATAGGCGTTCTTCGAGAACAGCAGGATGACCAGCACCGTCGCCGCGAAGGCGACCGCTGCCGCCGAGCGCACCGGCGTCGCGGGCCCCGTCGCGGCCTTGGCCGCGGGCGCGGCCGCCGCTTTCTGGCGCTGCAGCTCGGCATAGCGCCCGGCCGTCCAGGTCATCAGCACCATGGCGAGCAGGGCCGTGGCCGAGAACCAGGCCAGGCTCGCCTGCCCGCGCGGCACGATGATGAAGGCCGCGAGCAGCGGCCCCAGCGCGCCGCCCGTCTGGCCGCCGACCTGGAAGATGCCCTGCGCCAACCCGTGCCGCCCGCCCGAGGCGTTGCGCGCCATGCGGGTCGCTTCCGGGTGGAAGATCGAGGAGCCCAGCCCGACGCAACCCGCCGAGATCAGCAGCAGCCCATAGCTGCCGGCATAGGCGAGGCCGATCAGCCCGATGAGGGTGAAGCCCATGCCGACGACCATCGAATAGGGCATCGGGTTCTTGTCGGTATAGGCGCCGACCAGGGGCTGGAACAGCGAGGCCGTGATCTGGAAGGTCAGGGTGATCAGACCGATCTGGCCGAAATCCAGCCCATAGGCCGTCTTGATGATCGGATAGATCGCCGGGATCAGCGACTGCATCATGTCGTTGAGCAGATGCGTCGCGCTGAGCGCGATCAGCACCGGCATGGCGGCGCCCTGGGCGATCCGGGCGGTGGGCGTGGTGGCGGTCATATCCGAGGCGTGTCCGGTTCGAGCCAGGCCAGAGCTTCAAGCCTTTGAACCCGCGCGCGCTCGCAAGCCAGCGAAATATTGGCAGGGGCGCCATGCACGCCTCCGGCAGCACCGGAATGCCCCTGCGGCGTGCACGGCTCTTGCTTGTGGCCGGGCGCTGTCGTTATGGCGACGACAGACCCGCCCACTCCCCGCCTCCACACAGGATTCCCGTCAGATGAGCGTCGCCAACGGCCGGCACATCCTCGCGATGCCGGGGCCGACCAATATTCCCGACCGCGTGCTCCAGGCGATGATGCGCCCCGCGGAGGAGCTCGCCTCGAAGACGATCGTCGATCTGACCGAGTCCGTCCTGGCGGATCTGAAGCGCATCTTCCGCACCACCGGCGAGACCTTCGTCTACGCCGCCAACGGCCATGGCGGCTGGGAGGCGGCGCTGACCAATGTGCTGTCGCGCGGCGACAAGGTGCTGGTGCTGGCGAGCGGGCGCTTCGCCATCGGCTGGGGCGAGATGGCGGCCTTCATGGGTGCCGATGTCGAAGTGCTGCCGGGCAGCTGGCGCGCCGCGATCGACCCCGCCGCCGTCGAGGCCCGTCTGCGCGCCGATGACGCCCACGCCATCAAGGCCGTGCTGATGGTGCAGATCGACACCGCCTCGGGCGTCGTCAACGACGTGCCGGCGGTCCGCCGCGCCATCGACGCCGCCGGCCACCCGGCCCTATTCATGGTGGATGGCGTCGCCTCGGTCGGCTGCATGCCCTTTGAGATGGATTCCTGGGGCGTCGATGTCGCCATGTCGGCCTCCCAGAAGGGGCTGATGACTTCGCCGGGGCTGGCTTTCGTGGCCGCGAACGAGAAGGCCATCGCCGCCCACAAGTCCGCGACGATGAAGACGCTGTACTGGGACTGGTCGTCCCGCATGAACACGCTGGCCTATATGAAGCATTGCGGCACGGCGCCGGAGCATCTGCTCTTCGGCCTGCGCGCGGCGCTGGACATGATCTTCGAGGAAGGGCTCGAAGCCGTATGGGAGCGCCACCGCCTGCTCGCCGGCGCGACCCATGCTGCCGTCGCGCGCTGGGCCGAGGGCCAGGCCGTGACCTTCAACATCACCGACCCGCTCCAGCGCGCGCCGTCAGTGACGCCGGTGCTGGTCCAAGGCATCGAGACCGCCACCCTCACGGACTTCGCCCGCGATGTCGGCGGCGTCTCGCTCGGCCTCGGCATCGGCGAGCTCGGTGGCAAGGCCTTCCGCATCGCCCATATGGGCCATGTCAACGCGCCGACCGTGCTCGGCACGCTCGCCGTCGTCGAGATGACGCTGCAGGCCAAGGGCGTGCCTCATGGCGCGGGCGGCGTCGATGCGGCGGTGGCCTATTTGGGGGCCGCGACGGCCTGAAGCGCTTCGCGCGTCCCAGTTCCAAGCCCTCATCCTGAGGAGCGCTCCACGGGAGCGCTCCTCAGGATGAGGGCTTTGGTGTCGCCCGCTCCTGCCATCCCCTGTCAGCAGCACCCGCTGCGACCCCGCGCCGCTGGCGCTGTGCGTGATAGACATTGCCGCCGCCTGCCGGCCGGTCTGGCGTGGCGCGGCATTTGCCCTATCTCTACGGCTCATCCCTCTCCGGACGCCCCCATGGCTCGCAAACCCTCCTCCGGCGCCAAAACTTCGTCGGGCCAGACCTCGTCCGGCAACAAGACCTCGCTCGCCGACCAGGCCGCCGCGCTGGAGGCGATGTTCGACGAGGCCCGCCGCACCGACTCGCGCATGATTACCGTGCGCGGCGCCCGCGAGCACAATCTCAAGAACGTCGATCTCGCGATTCCGCGCGACAAGCTCGTCGTCTTCACCGGGCTCTCGGGCTCGGGCAAATCCTCGCTCGCCTTCGATACGATCTATGCCGAAGGCCAGCGCCGCTATGTCGAGAGCCTCTCGGCCTATGCCCGCCAGTTCCTCGAGATGATGAGCAAGCCCGATGTCGACCAGATCGACGGGCTCTCGCCGGCGATCTCGATCGAGCAGAAGACGACCTCGAAGAACCCGCGCTCCACCGTCGGCACCGTCACCGAGATCCACGACTACATGCGCCTGCTCTGGGCGCGCGCGGGCATCCCCTATTCGCCCGCCACCGGCCTGCCGATCGAGAGCCAGACCGTGCAGCAGATGGTCGACCGGCTGGTCGAGCTGCCGGAGAAGACGCGCGGCTACCTGCTCGCCCCCGTCGTGCGCGGCCGCAAGGGCGAGTTCCGCAAGGAGATGGCGGAGTGGCTGAAGCGCGGCTTCCAGCGCGTCAAGATCAATGGCGAGTTCGTCGAGATCCCCGATGCGCCCGCGCTCGACAAGAAGTTCAAGCATGACATCGACGTCGTCGTCGATCGCCTTGTGATCAGGCCCGATCTCGGCGCCCGCCTCGCCGACTCGCTGGAGCAGGCGCTGGACCTCACCGACGGCATCGCCGTCTTCGAATATGCCGACGAGAAGGAGGAGGACGGCTCGCCGCGCCGCATCGTCTTCTCCTCGAAATTCGCCTGCCCGGTCTCCGGCTTCACCATTCCCGAGATCGAGCCGCGCCTGTTCTCCTTCAACAACCCCTTCGGCGCCTGCCCGGCCTGCGACGGCCTCGGCCACGAGATGCGCATCGACCCGGACATGATCGTCCCGGATTCCTCGCTCAGCCTGAAGAAGGGCGCCATCGCCCCCTGGGCCAAGTCGACCTCGCCCTATTACGGCCAGACGCTGGAGGCGCTCGCCCGCCATCTCGGCTTCTCGATGACCAAGCCCTGGGCCGAGCTTCCCGACAGCGCCAAGATCTCGATCCTCTACGGCACCGGCGCCGAGCCGGTGCGCATGGCCTATAATGACGGCCTGCGCGCCTATGAGGTGAGGAAGCCCTTCGAGGGCGTCATCACCAATATGGAGCGGCGCTGGAAGGAGACGGAGTCGGACTGGGCCCGCGAGGAGATCGGCCGCTTCATGTCCGAGACGCCGTGCAAGGCCTGCCAGGGCTTCCGCCTCAAGCCCGAGGCGCTCGCGGTCAAGATCGACGGCTGCCATATCGGCGAGATCTCGCGGCTCTCGGTCAAGGACGCGCTCGACTGGGTCACCCGCCTGCCCTCGCGCCTCAGCCAGAAGCAGAACGAGATCGCCCCGCGCATCCTCAAGGAGATCCGCGACCGGCTGACCTTCCTGCTCGATGTAGGCCTCGAATATCTGACGCTCGCCCGCGCCTCGGGCACGCTCTCGGGCGGCGAGAGCCAGCGCATCCGCCTCGCCAGCCAGATCGGCTCCGGCCTCACCGGCGTGCTCTATGTGCTCGACGAGCCCTCGATCGGCCTGCACCAGCGCGACAATGAGCGGCTGCTCGGCACGCTGCGCCGCCTGCGCGACCTCGGCAACACCGTCATCGTCGTCGAGCATGACGAGGACGCGATCCTCACCGCCGATTACGTCGTCGATGTCGGCCCCGGCGCCGGCATCCATGGCGGGCGCATCGTCGCCCAGGGCACGCCGCAGCAGATCCTCGACAATCCCGACTCGCTGACCGGCAAATACCTCACCGGCGAGCTCTCGGTCGCGGTGCCCGTGCGCCGCCGCAAGGCCCAGAAGGGCCGCTCGCTGAAAATCGTCGGTGCGCGCGGCAACAACCTGAAGAATGTCTCGGTCGAGATCCCGCTCGGGCTGTTCACCTGCATCACCGGCGTCTCGGGGGGCGGCAAGTCGACGCTGGTCATCGACACGCTCTACAAGGCGGTGGCGCGCAAGCTCAACGGCGCGATCGACCACCCCGCCCCGCATGACCGCATCGAGGGCATCGAGCATCTCGACAAGGTCATCGACATCGACCAGTCGCCGATCGGCCGCACCCCGCGCTCCAACCCCGCGACCTATACGGGCGCCTTCACGCCGATCCGGGACTGGTTCTCCGGCCTGCCCGAGGCCAAGGCGCGCGGCTATCAGCCGGGCCGGTTCTCGTTCAACGTCAAGGGCGGCCGCTGCGAGGCCTGCCAGGGCGACGGCGTCATCAAGATCGAGATGCACTTCCTGCCGGATGTCTACGTCACCTGCGACGTCTGCAAGGGCAAGCGCTACGACCGCGAGACGCTGGAGGTGAAATACCGCGACCACTCCATCGCCGACGTGCTCGACATGTCGGTCGAGGAGGCCAAGGATCTGTTCAAGGCCGTGCCCTCGATCCGCGACAAGATGGAGACGCTCGCCCGCGTCGGCCTCGACTATGTCAAGGTCGGCCAGCAGGCCACGACGCTCTCGGGCGGCGAGGCCCAGCGCGTGAAACTCTCGAAGGAGCTCTCCAAGCGCGCCACCGGCCGCACCCTCTACATCCTGGACGAGCCGACCACCGGCCTGCATTTCCACGACGTCGCCAAGCTGATGGAGGTGCTGCACGAGCTGGTCGAGCAGGGCAATTCCGTCGTCGTCATCGAGCACAACCTCGAAGTGGTGAAGACGGCCGACTGGGTGATCGACATGGGCCCCGAGGGCGGCGACGGCGGCGGCGTCGTGGTGGCCGAGGGCACGCCCGAGGCCATCGTCAAGGCCGGCAAGGGCCACACCGCCCGCTTCCTCAAGGAGGTGCTGGAGCGCCGGCCGATTGCGAAGGGCAAGGCGGTGCGGGAGGCGGCGGAGTAAAGCTGGGTTGACATCGCGCTACCGCCCAAAACGACGAAGTTCGCAATCGACCGGTATCCAGGACAAATGGCCTGAATTTGATCTTCAAAAGACCTGTTACTAAATAGAAACTAAACGCACACAGGAGCCGCTGGGTATGCTCAGATGGCAAGGCAGGGTTGATTTGTGTACATTAGGGTACACAACCAAATCTACAGAATAGCCCTCTTGAAGGCAATAAATCCATGCGTGTCAGCCGCGGTGTTTTCGATACCGATCAGGTCAATCGTAGCAAAATGAGATTTCCTGCCTCTGAATTGATGCGGGCTCATCAAAATCATCGGCGTGAGTGTCAAGCAAGAGGCGTCCGTTGCGGGACACCTTGTAATCTACAGCACGACATGCATCGATTAATTGGTTGGAGCTGCGAGCTGGGGCTCTACCTCGACAGCGAGATGGTTCGCGTCCTAGGACAAATTGAGGAACCAGAAAATGAGACAGAGAGGGCGCAACTCCGATCCATAGCGGAGTCTTACTGGACCGCGTTTCACCATGGCGCTGTCCCTTTACAGGCTGAAATCCTGAAGCGAGCGGAGATCGCGGAATCTTTGGGAGCACGGTCGCTTCAGCTTGAAGCGGCAGTAGTAGAAAAGCAGGGCATCGCTGCCACACTTTATCCTGAGCTTTTTATTCCGGGGGTAGGCAAGGTCCACAAAGACGGACTTGCGGACTATCGCGATGTAATAGACCGTATGATAGAAATACAACCAGGCATTTTCCATGATACAGATCGCGACTTATTGCTTTTCGCCCATCGTTTTTTTCGACGAAGCCTATCACATCGCAACAAGCTCAATGTAGATTTTCTTCAGAAATTTGCAACAATTGCCGCCACCCAACCTGGTCTTCGAGTTAGATTACGACTCGATCCAGATATCATTGGGCACCCTGACAGCGTCAGGAATATAGTTGAGCTTGAATATTGGCGTGGACCTCTATACGATGACGATATCGCTAATATCAAGAATGGCGTTGCCGAACACAAAGCTGACGAGCGCACTCGAAAGTTTGAGGGCATTGATCGCACCCATGTTTGGTGGAAATCGCCCGAGACGCGAGATGGAGATGAAGAGCGCCGTAGTGAATTCAGGACCTTTGAAATCGAAGAATTGATAGAAAATCCGTCGGCAGGCTTAGGAGATGATCAATTTGGCTGCAGGTATGCCCATGCAGAGTTCTCCGCCGAAGAAGATGCTATTACCCACTTCGATGGGGCCATTAGAGCCTACCCTGCGGACGACTATTTGAAGCGAATAGATGCCTCTATCGATCGAGCGGGCAAGCGTTCTGAGTACACCAAACTCTTCCGCTTGGATAACGCTTTGCCCATCAAAGATTGGAAAGAGATTCTTACAGCCTATTTCCGAGGTAACAATCTTATTCCTGAGTATTTTCGCGGCTCAACAGATACAGATATCGCTACAGAACAAGGATCAGATCAAAACATCATAAAGGATATCAAATCAGATTCTCCAGATATTGCAGCGCTCGTCACTCTTGCAGAGGGCACACTGAGCGGACCGCCCATTCAATTTTTCTTGGATCAATTTTTTGAAATGGGCGGACACGAAATTTACTACCTCGAAGTAGGCGTCGGTCAAGTGGCCCAACGCCTTCGCGCAATGTTCGACTTGAGTACCGTACCAACCACGGGCTTTCGGGACGGGATACTAAATCTTCCCCGTATTGCATTCGTGCCGGATGGCGACCTCAAGACAACCTTCGACGGATTTGTCACCGTCTTAGCCGACGCTTTGTCTGCCGATGTTGAGACGGGAATCACTCAGCGCGCTGCGGTACCTGTCACGTGGGAAGACGATGGAATGCTAGTAACCCTCGCGGTAGCTGGCAAAGCGGATAAAGTTGCCGCCGTTTTAGAGCGATTACCTAACTTAATCGATCCGCGGCAGCCTCCATCAGAGTGGATTGAAGCGCTATCAGGCACGATAAAAGCAATAGCGCCGAAGCAGCCGAGCGAGGTCATGTGGGACGGGGTGAGCCGGGGCATCTTGGAGATCAAAAGATTTGGGGAGGTCGAACAACAAATGCAACTTCCCGACGATCTCATTCGAAAACTGCGCGAAACCGGTATAATTTCCGATGACGTTTCTATTGGCGCGGACGGACCCGCCTAAGAGGGAAGCGTCCGTGGAGGGTGCCATGACCAGGACCACGCGCAACATCTTCGACCAGCCGTCCTTTTGAGGTCACGAGCAAGCGTCGGAAGTCCTACCCGTCCGAAACCCGCGTGAAGCGCGGCGTCCGCATCGTCCATGGCGATGTCGAACGTGCCAAGAAAAGCTCGGCCGCAACGACCTCTGCGTCTGCGGCTCCGGGCGCAGATTTCAAGAAGTGCTGCATGCCCAGCGGCCGTTTCGACGGCTCCGACCGGGATGACTACTTTCAGGGAGTGATGCCACCGCCGTCATGGTCGGGCTTGTCCCGACCATCCACGCCTTGCGACGCTGGGGGCAGGCGACCGCCGACGGCGAAGCGCGAACCCGGTCGATCCCGCGCAAAGGCGTGGATGGTCGCCACAAGGGCGACCATGACGGAAAGAGCGCGGGGAACCCCTCTCCCGCATCGAAGTCGGCTGTTGCCGACTTCGACACTCTGAGTGCTGATCTCGGGCAGGCCCGAGATCAGTGAGAGGGGCAGGGGTGAGGGCCCGCCGCTGGACCGGCGGGGTGCAAACCCAACGACGGCGGCGGTGAGGACACGGCCACGGTGTCGAAGGGCCGACACCTCTCCCTGCCCTCTCCTGACGGGAGAGGGTTCCCCGCGGTGTCCGCGCCCGGTCCGGAAGCGACCCTGCATTGCGCGTCGCGGCTGCGGCGAGGCGCGCTTCCCTTCTCCCCTCGGGGGAGAAGGTGGATCGGCGAAGCCGAGACGGATGAGGGCAGACCGGGTGAGCGGGGTGGCGCGGGCGTCGGTGCAGCGGCGCCGCCCTCATCCGCCCCTGCCGGGGCACCTTCTCCCCCGAGGGGAGAAGGAAAGAGGCGTCGCGGCCCTGCACAAACTTATCCCCGCCCTCCCCGCATCCCCCATACTC